>NZ_JBBNAM010000104.1:0-8101 GCF_037994425.1 Phyllobacterium sp. | reverse complement strand
CGCTGTTCCGCGAGCTTTCGACGATCAATGAGGCGATTGAAGCCTATGGTCACGTGTCGCTCGACCTCTTGCGGACCAACTCCATCCTGCAGGCGCTTTCGGAAGAAGACGGCCTGACGACGCTCGCAAACCGCCGCAGTTTCGAAAAGCGCCTCGGTGAGGAGTTCGCGAAAGCAACGCAAAACGGCACCGATCTCGCAATACTCATGGTCGACCTCGACCATTTCAAATCGATCAATGACGTCTACGGCCACCAGATGGGCGACACTTGCCTGAAAATGACAGCGAACGTGTTGCGCAGCATCAGCGCCGAACGCGGTTGCCATGCGGCCCGCTACGGCGGTGAAGAGTTTTCGGTGGTCTTCCCGGATTGCGATCTTCAGACCGCAATCGCCGAAGCGGAGAAGATCAGGCTGTCGATCAGCAGCCTGATGATCACGTCGAGCTACGATGAAGTCATCCGCATCACAGCGAGCGTCGGCGTGGCGACGATCAGAAGCGGAAGGTTCGAGACCTCGGCCCATCTGCTCGAAAATGCCGACCGGGCGCTCTATCTCGCAAAGCACAGCGGACGCAATATCGTCAAATCCCTTCCTTCGCCGGGTCGGGCCGATTTGAAGACGCTTACGGCCTAGCCAATCCTTGGGAAAGCTTCCATGCCAACGCTCTATTCGCTCAAGCCGGCCTTCCAGAATTTGCTGCGCCCGCTCGTTGGCCGCCTTGTCGCAAGAGGCATCACTGCGAATCAGGTAACCATCGCCGCCGCGATTCTTTCGATCCTTGCGGGCGCGTTGATCGCTCTGTTCTATGACACTTTTGCCGTCTTCTGGCTGCTGCCATTCGTTCTCTTCGTGCGGATGGCACTCAATGCGATCGATGGCATGATGGCGCGGGAGTTCCACCAGGCTTCCAAACTCGGCGCTTATCTCAACGAGCTCGGTGATGTTATCTCGGACATCGCGCTCATCTTGCCGTTCATGCTCGTCGGGCCTTTCGCGCCGCCCGGCGTGGTGAGCTTCGCCCTTGCCGCAATCCTTGCTGAATATGCTGGTATTCTAGGCGTAATGACCGGCGGTGGCCGCGGCTACGACGGCCCCTTCGGCAAGAGTGACCGCGCGCTGGCACTCGGCATCATTGCGGTGGTGATCGGCAGCGGGATCGTGCTGCCCTACTGGTGCGGCTGGATCTTTCCGCTCATGGCGCTGCTATCGCTGTACACGATGATCAACCGCGTTCGTGCCGGCTTGCGGCGCGCCGAAACGGCGGCATCTTGAATGACATACGAAACGGAACAGAAAATACCCGCCGATAGTTCAGCGAGTCTTGCCGCGCCAGGTCGAGTGGAAGAAGCCGTCTTTCGCACGCATGACGGCACCGAACTCTTCTACCGCCGATGGCCGGCGCGGGGCGTGGCAAACGGGGCGATTGTCCTCTTGCACCGCGGCCATGAGCATGGCGGGCGTGTCACCCATCTCGTCGAGGAACTTGGACTACATGATTTCGCGTTCTATGCCTGGGACGCCCGCGGCCATGGCCGTTCGCCCGGAACGCGTGGTTATTCTCCTTCATTTGCCGCATCGGTACGCGACCTCGACGGCTTCATCCACCACATCATTGCCAAGGATGGCTTCGCCATTGAGGATATTGCGGTCATCGCCCAATCGGTTGGCGCCGTTCTCGCCGCAACTTGGGTGCATGATTACGCTCCGCCAATCCGCGCACTCATTCTTGCGTCGCCGGCTTTCAGCGTCAAACTTTACGTTCCCTTCGCCAGACAAGGCATCTCCTTCTGGCAGAAGCTGAAGGGCCCGTTCTTCGTCAATTCCTACGTCAAAGCCAAATTCCTCACCCATGATCCAAAGCGCATCGCCTCCTTTGAGAGCGACCCGCTGATTACGCGGCCGATCGCCTCCAACATATTGCTCGATCTCTATGATACGGCCGAGCGTGTCGTCGCAGATGCCCGGGCGATCATTGTACCGACGCAACTCTTGATTTCGGGCAGGGATTGGGTCGTCCGTCATGCTCCGCAGCATCGGTTCTATGAAAATCTGGCCCATCCCCTGAAAGAACGACATGTGCTCAAGGGGTTCTTTCATGACACGCTCGGCGAAAAGGACCGGGCAATTGCGCTTGCCCATGTGCGCCGCTTCATCACCGAGCGGTTTGCCGCTGAGCCGGTGGAAATTGACGTGACCAATGCCGATGTCAGCGGTTTCACCCGCGATGAGGCCGACCGGCTTTCGTCGCCACACGATATGCTTTCGGCCGAGGGGCTTTACTGGGCGGCGTACCGTGCCTCGATACGCGGCGCGGCACTGTTATCCAATGGGCTTCGCACAGGCGTAGGGACCGGCTTCGATTCCGGTTCAACGCTCGACTATGTCTACCAAAACGAGCCGCGCGGGATCGGCCCCGGTGGGAGGCTTATCGACAAGCAATTCCTCAATGCCATTGGCTGGCGCGGTATCCGCCAACGCAAACTCCACCTTGAAGAACTGATAGCTCTTTCCCTCGCCAAGCTGGACGCAAATGGAAGGACCACGAATGTTCTCGATATTGCCGCCGGCCATGGCCGCTACATCATCGATGCGATTGCGAAATCCGCTATCCGGCCGGACAGCGTCCGGCTGCAGGATTATTCGCCGATCAATGTCGACGCGGGAAGCGCATTGATTGCCGAGCGCGGGCTCCAGTCGATCGCACATTTCCACAAGGCCGACGCTTTCGACGGCGACATGCTGGCGACAATAACGCCTGCTCCGGATCTTGCGATTGTTTCGGGGCTCTACGAGCTGTTCCCTGACAACGGTATGATCCGCCGCTCGCTCGATGGGCTCGCCCGGGCGATGAAGCCGGGCAGCCTGTTGATCTACACCAATCAGCCCTTCCACCCGCAGCTCGAAATGATCGCTCGAGCCCTCACCTCGCATCGCGGTGGCCAAGCCTGGATCATGCGCCGCCGGACGCAAGCCGAAATGGACCAGCTCGTCGCCGCGGCCGGCTTCAAGAAAATCGAGCAGCGCATCGACGAGTGGGGTATTTTCACCGTTTCGGTCGCAGAGCGCCTATGACGGCGACAAGCGATGCACCAATTGGTAAATGGCGCCTGGACCGGGCGGTTGCCAAGCGCGCGCTCCTATGGCTCATCTTCCTGGCCCCCTTCTTCTATCTTACTTACGGAGCCGCGAACTGGCTTGCCGCGCAAAGGGTGCACGTTCCGAATATCACTTTCCATTGGGAACATGGCATCCCCTTCGTCGCCTGGACGATCTTCCCCTATTGGTCAATCAATGCCTTCTACGGGCTCTCTTTGTTTCTCAACGACATCGCAATCGAGGTGGATCGACTGGCAAAGCGCTATCTGACCGCGCAGGTCGTCGCGGTAAGCTGTTTCATCGCCTTTTCCCTGACATTCATCTTTCCGAGACCCTCGACCAGCGGCGCGTCGGGGTTTCTCTTCGAGATATTGGGAGGCTTCGACAAGCCCTTCAACCAGGCTCCTTCCTTGCACATTGCTTTGCTCGTCATCATCTGGGCGCACTGGCGAAGCAGGCTTGGAGGCGCGATGCTTTTGGTCTGGAACATCTGGTGTCTCCTGATCGGTATCTCCGTCCTGACCACCTACCAGCACCATTTCATCGACATACCGACCGGCGCATTGCTCGGTTTCTTTGCCTTGTGGCTGTTTCCCGCCGGGGCGCCTTCGCCACTGTCGGGCTATCGCCTAAAGCACGATGCCACAAGCAGGCGGATCGGTGGCTACTATGCGGCGGCCAGCCTTGCCCTATTCCTGATCGTGGTACTCCAAACAAGATCGTCCGCCCTTTTCCTTTTCCTGCTTTGGCCGGCCCTGGCGCTCGGCATCGTTTCCCTTGGTTATCTTGGCGCCGGTGCCAAGGTTTTCGAGAAGAGAGCTGACGGAACCATCTCCTTCGCGAGTCGGTGGCTGCTCGCGCCCTATCGGCTTGTCGCCATCGTCAACAGCCATCTGTGGACGCGCCAACTCGCGCCCTCGGTCCTCGTCTTCGACGGTGTCCATCTTGGCCGTCTGCCGAAGCACTCTGAGCTATCGGCGTTTGCGACAGTGATCGATCTTACCGGCGAACTGGCGAAACCATCCCACGTTGAAATTGCCTGGCAGTGTTTCCCTTCGCTCGACCTCGTCCCTGTTTCACCCGACGATCTTGAAAAAGCATCGGATGCAATCGAAACTGGGCGCAGCAGAGGTCCGGTCCTCGTCTGTTGCGCGCTCGGCTTTCAGCGCAGCGCTGCAGCTGTCGGTACCTGGCTCCTGCGTCAGGGCCATGCCGCCACCGCCGCACAGGCGATAGCCTTGTTGAAGACGACGGGCAGGCCGATACACTTGAGAGAAGATATGATCGTGGCGGGAGAAACAGGGGCACGACATGGATGAAGATGCGGAAACCTTCGCGGCTCGGTTGACGCGCAGGGCCCATACCTATGGGATTCTGACTTGCGTTCTCCTCGTGGCATCCTCCGTAGCGGGTGATGCCGGGGGCGAGCTTTTCGGCTGGCTCTGGCCGCTCCTGATCGTCGGCGGGTTGACGACACTGTTCCTCGCAATCTATCTGCGCTTTGATGCGGCGCTCTTTCATTTCATCGCCTCGCACGACGATGAGACGGCAGGCTGCCGCGCTGCCGACAAGCTTCTGGAACGAATGCGGCTGCGCAAATGCCCGCAAACGACTCGGCCGCTACAGGCGCGAATAGCCGGCACCAACCGCCTGTTGATGCGGCTTCATCTGGCATTTGCCGTGTTTCTCGCAGTCTTCGCCTCCGCAACGGCTTATAGCTTGTGGACGACGTAAGCGTGCGCGAGTTCGGGGGGATGTTCGGCAAAGATATGCCGCGGCGTGCCGCCGCGATGATGCTTGCCGGTATGGCGCGGGCAATCACCGGCGTGCGGCCGATCTGGCAGGGCTGCTCGCCATCCGGTGCTCAACGCATCTATTTCGCCAACCACGCCAGCCATGGCGATTTCATCCTTCTTTCGACATGCCTTCCACCGCAGGAGCGCGAGCGGACGCGCGCCGTCGCCGGAGCGGACTATTGGCGCAAGAACCGCATTCGCCACATCCTTGCCCGCGAGCTTCTGAATACAGTGCTGGTCGAGCGGAACTGGATCGAGCGGTCCGAGGATCCGATGGTCATCATGCTCGATGCCTTGGCGGCAGGACACTCGCTGATTATCTTTCCTGAGGGTACGCGCAACATGAGCGAGGAGCCACTGTTGCGCTTCCGCTCGGGCATCTACAATCTCGCCTTGGCCCGCCCCGACGTCGAACTCGTCCCGTGCTGGATCGAGAACATGTCCCGCGTTCTGCCAAAGGGCGCATTTTTACCTGTGCCACTGCTCTGCCGCGTCGTTTTCGGCGCACCAGTGCGCCTTGAACCAGATGAGGATCGCCACGTTTTCCTGGCGCGTGCCCGGGAAGCCCTGCTCACGCTCAGCCCCGAACAGCAGAGGGCTCTCAATCATGGCTGAAGCCGTCTGGCTGTTTCTCGGCCTTCTCGCCATCCTTACCGGCGCGAGCGCCATCGCCACCGCGCTCTCCTGGAAGATCCGGCGCAAAGGCGACGTGCTGCCCGATGCCCTTGCCAATCTCAATTCGCGCATCAAGGCGTGGTGGATCATGGTGGGCGCGATCTCCATCGCCTTCTTCTTCGGCAAGGGCGGTGTGATCCTCCTGTTTGCCTTCGTCTCCTTTGCGGCCATGCGCGAATACGTGACGCTGACCCACACGCGGCGCGGCGATCACTGGATCCTGCTCGGCATGTTCCTCGTGATCATTCCAGTGCAATATTATCTCCTATGGATCGAGTGGTATGGCCTGTTTGCGATCTTCATACCGGTCTACTGCTTTCTCGCCATGCCGGCGCTGACAGCAATTTCCGGCGACACGGCCCGCTTTCTCGAACGTGTAAGCGAGCAGCAATGGGGCATCATGCTTTCCGTTTATTGCATCAGCCACGTTCCGGCTTTGCTTACGCTGGCAATTCCGGGCTTCGGCGGCAGGGGGCTGCTGCTTATCGCCTTCCTCATCGTCACGGTGCAGGGCAGCGACGTCCTGCAATATGTGTTCGGCAAGCTGTTCGGCAGGCATAAGGTCGCGCCCAAGGTCTCACCGTCGAAGACCTGGGAGGGGCTTGTCGGCGGCATCGCCAGCGCCTCGCTGCTCGGCGGTGGCCTTTTTTGGCTGACACCGTTCACACCACTTCAGGCCGGCCTGATGGCTGGCCTGGCCTGCATCATGGGTTTTTTCGGCGGCCTCGTCGCCTCCGCTATCAAGCGCGATCGCGGCGTCAAGGATTGGGGCCACATGATCGAGGGACACGGCGGCATGCTCGACCGGGCGGACAGCCTGGTCTTCGCCGCGCCGGTCTTCTTTCACATGGTCCGCTACTTCTGGACCTAGATTTAGAGCAGGTCGGCCTTGGCAAGATCGCGGAGGAGATGGCTGGCGCCATACGTCCAGGGCGCACACTCAGTCGACAGGCGCACTCGATTCGACAATGTCCCGAGAGTGGGCGTCGAGATCGAGACGATATCGCCAAGCTTGTGGGTGAAGCCTTTGCCTGGCCCATCGCGGTCCTTTACCGGAGCGAACATCGTGCCGAGGAACAGGACGAGCCCGTCCGGATATTGATGGTGCCGGCCGATCGTTGCCTCGACAAGCGATTCCGGTTTGCGCGAAATCTTGGCCATGTTGGAATGACCGTCGAGCACGAAGCCATCCTCGCCCTCGACCCGCATGCTGAGTTCCGCAACCTTCACCGTCTCGATGGTGAAATCGCCGTCGAATAGCCTTATGAATGGCCCGACTGACCCCGAAGCGTTGTTGTCCTTTGCCTTGCCGAGAAGCAGCGCCGACCGACCTTCGACATCGCGCAGGTTCACGTCGTTGCCGAGCGTTGCGCCGACAATTCGGCCGCTGCTTGCAACAACAAGCACGATCTCGGGCTCGGGGTTGTTCCAGCTCGATACTGGATGAAGGCCAACATCTGCCCCGAAGCCGACCGTCGACATGGGCTGTCCCTTGGTGAAGATTTCCGCATCCGGCCCTATGCCAACCTCGAGATACTGGCTCCAGACGCCGCGAGCGATCAGTGCCTCCTTGACCTGCATAGCCGCGGGCGAACCCGGCACGATCTGCGAGAGATCCGCGCCGATAAGACTGAGGACCTCTTCACGCAGCGAATCCGCCTTGGTCTTGTCACCCTTCGCCTGCTCCTCGATGACGCGCTCGAGCAGCGAGGCAACAAACGTCACACCTGATGCTTTGACCGCCTGCAAATCGATCGGTGAAAGCAATGAAGGCTGGGCGGTATCAACCTTTTCGGACCAGCTATTGGCGAGGACTGCGTCAACTGCACCTATGCGAGTTCCTCGCGTGTCAGTGACGTAGCTTGCCGGCTCAGCCATTTCGCAAATATCGCGCACGGTCGGAGCCGCCTTGTCCGTAATGTCATAGACGCTGCCATCCCTGATTGTGACGATCCGCGGATGGTCATAGCCAGAAATTTTGGCTCTACCGAGAAGGACTCCGTAGCTGGGGACAGTGGCATTTGACATGATCGAATTTCCTGGATGGTTCGGATTGACGGAGTGGGAAACAACTAAGTCTCCTCTCCTTTATGGCGTGCCCGGCGCAGTTATGCGGGAGAGTAGTGCACCAATCAAGACAACGACGTCACTTTACCAGCTTGGCTCTGTCAGGAGATCGTGGATGGTCATCCGATATCACTTGTCATTTCGCTTAAACACGCAGCTAGTGACGCGAAGGGACCAAGACAACCGGGGCGTGCGTGAACAAGTCAGCAGAATATCGACTGGGTCTGATCCTGGTTACGGCGTCGGCGGTGGCCTGGAGCCTGGCCGGACTGTTCACGCGCGCCATCCCGCTCGACAGCTGGACGATCCTCGCCTGGCGCGGCATTTTCGGTTCGATCGGCATTGCCGCCGCGATGGTGCTTTTCGAGGGCGGCATTGCCTGGCAAAAATTTCGCAACATAGGCGTCTCCGGTTGGCTTTTCGTCGCCGTCTCCTGCCTGGGTATGGTCTTTTTCATCACCGCAC
>NZ_JBBNAM010000103.1:0-2193 GCF_037994425.1 Phyllobacterium sp. | reverse complement strand
GGCCTACTTGGCAGCATTCGAACTCTATCGGGAATTTTGCAACTCCCGCGAATGTTGCGCTAACCCCAACTACATCGAACAAGCCATACCACGCTCCACGGGGCAATACTGTCGCCGCGCGGCCACACCCCTCGGCATTCAAACAGATCGCACATCTGGGCAACCCTGATTTGCACTTCCGGCTGTTGACATACGTGTTGTCGCCGAAGCGATCCAACCGCTATAATTTAGCTTTACGTCGACTTTGGTTGGACGCTGGCGTAGCAGGTGGAAACCTGCTTCCAATCGCTGTATGGTCGTGCACCGTTCTCCGAACGGTGGATGACGCTTGCGGTTTGGAAGGCAATGAGATGACCCACGCTGCCAGGCGATTGATTGATATGGAATTGCACTAATGAACGCTGCTATCAATACGTTCGTCCTAGTGCTGGCATCGATTTTTCCGGTGGTCAATCCCCCCGGTTCCGCACTCGTCTTCCTCGGTCTGACCAGCGGCGCAACGCCGAGCTTCGCACCATGCTGGCACGGCGCATCGCGTTGAATTCGTTCATCCTCCTGGTGTGCTCATTCTTGCTTGGCGCGTTAATCCTGCAGTTTTACGGCATTTCAATCCCCATCCTTCGCATCGCCGGCGGATTCATTGTCGCCGTGTCGGGCTGGAAACTCCTCAATGAAGGAAGTCGGAAGGAACTGGAAACACCGGCAGGCGGCGTTCCGAACAAGAAACTGCTCGATCAGGCCTTCTATCCTCTGACTCTCCCCCTGACGACGGGGCCGGGCTCGATGGCTGTCGTTATCAGCATTGGACTTTCAGAGGCAACGATTGCGAGGCCTGCGGACAGGATCATATTCGTTGTGGCAAGCGTCGTCGCCATTGCTGTTCTGGCGCTTACGATCCTGCTTTGCTTCGCCTACGCGGATCGCATCCAAAAAGTCCTCGGTCCCGGCGGTACCGATATCGCCGTGAGGCTGTCCGCGTTCATACTTTTCTGCCTCGGCTTGCAGATTCTCTGGGCGGGCGGAAACGAACTGTTGAGTTCCGTCATTTCCGCAGGTTTTGCACCGCGACCCTAAACCCTCGGCAAAGCGGAACTTACCCCGAGATCACGCCCACAATGACGGTTCCCCAGGTTGTGAGCAGGATATGGCCGATGGGAACTGCCGGCATAGACGATCGGCGCGCTCGCTACGTACGTCGGGCTGGTCAGAATCGCCGGGTCATAGGTCGGAACGTACGTTACTTCCTTCTGCGCCGGCCGGATAATTACATTCTCATTCTTGGTCTCGACGATGACTTTGCTGTCCGATTTGATTGTCCCGTCGGCCACCGCCTTGTCACGCAACTGTTGGATCGCAACCAAGACATCCTTTTGCTGGTCCGCAACCGCCTTGCCGAGCTGCTCGGTCCAGTCCAGATCGTCGTTCATCATTGTCAGGACCGTGGGATAGTTGAGCAGGGATACGATACTGCCGTCCCAGGAAGGATCGGGCTTCAGGTCAGGCTTGCTTTTGACCTGTTCAACGAACCGAGCAGCCTGGACGATCTGCAATGGATTGACTGTCGCGGAAAGTACCAGCACCACGAGGTCGTCAGGATAAAGCGCCATGCGTGCGACAAGCGTCTCCAACTCGTCCGATGTAAGGAGGTCGGTTTCGGCTGGCGCGGCAGCCGGAGTGGTCGCCGTCGCAGGCGCGGGTTGTGTTTGCGCTTGAGCTTCGCCCTGCCATGACGCGGCAAACATCGTCAATGCTGCGGACATCACGAATGTAATCGCCCGGTCGTGTATTGACATCATCGATCCTCCCTCACTCGCATTGCATCAATAAGCCACGATCTCGCTGAAGCCGCTCGCAAATCCGACCCCAGTATCGCTCATTTCAGGTCCGCATCAATGTCTGCTCCCGGTGGAATAGCACCGACGACGCATGGACAGACGATGGAGCGTCCCTAGATCTTCCGCGCAGCTTCGCTGTTAGACGACCAGCCGCGGTTTTCAACAGCAGGTCGATTCCGTTGGCAAATCAGACGGACCTCTCGAGTTCTTTGAAGCAGATGATATCCGAGCTTAGGCACCAATGACATATACAATACAGTAGAATAGGCAAAAATACTCGCCTAAAAATATTGCCCAAAGGTGCATATGGCGACAACGCAATAAACGCACCAACGCGCCGGGGCGAGTTCTAAGCATA
>NZ_JBBNAM010000102.1:0-7731 GCF_037994425.1 Phyllobacterium sp. | reverse complement strand
CCCAGCAGCCGCGGCTTCACATGCTCAAGCTTAAGTGGCCGTCGCAGGAGCGGATTGTCGAGCAAATAGATTTGACCCACAGTCAGGTAGTTGGCCGCCCGCCAATACAAGTCAATCTGGTCCAGCTCCTGGCGCGACAGCTGATTTTCTGTGACAACTTCACCGTCGGACATCGAAGCCTCCTAATCACCATTCTAGGATAAATCGCCACGCCTAATTGGCTTATGGGCCTATGGTTCGAGCCGCCGCATCCTCGAATACCTTATCAACCTCTCCATCCACCAGCTCGGCTGAGTCTGAAACGAGGCGAGAACCAAGAGACGTCAGTTTCCGCATTTCCTCAGCATATTCCGAAGCTGCGTCGCGGTAGAATTCTCCGTAAACCCCGAAGGTGTTCTGATACTTCTCCGAAGCAATCAGATCGTCAATCAACTTGAGGTTACGTTCGTAGCGGTGTTTTGCGAAGGCCAAGCCCTCGATTTGTGCGCGGATTATCCCCTTCAAAGCATGCGCCTGTACATGTGTGCACGCCCTGACCAGGGATTGCGCGACGTGGCCAAAGGGTACCGATCCAATAGCTGCCGAAGTTTGCTGAGATTCAACTTGATAAGACATATCTGATCCTTCAGTCGAGGTTTGAAATTTGAAAGCAGAATTGCAACAAGATATTTACATGTTTCGCATGCCACTAGCTCACGGTCATTGACTCAGGTCAAACTTGGCTCAATTGGAAAAAAACCCACTGTGTAAGCAACACCAGCGTCCGTTTTTGATTGAAGTCAAAGTCGGACCTTTCGGGCGAGACTACTATCTCAACGGCCATATAAAGGAAGTTCTGTTCAAGATAAGGGTATCTCATGATCGCGAGACCGCGCCGCGTGCTGAACGACCCCAAGCGTTCCGAAGATTGCGAGTTGGCAATTCAACTGCGTTTGATGGAATTGCTTAGCGATGCATTCGACGCGGGATGGGGAAAGCTTGAAGTCCTTGCCGCTATGAACAGGATTGCCGATCGGGCGGCCCTTAAGCTGGACGCCAAGGTCCAATTCGATGTGGTGAGCTATTTGCAAAGGTTCAGCAAGAAGAGTTGATGCTTTAACCTCCTCGGACAAGTGCACTTCGATGCGCTCTGCTAAGGATCGAGTATGGAATTACCCCAATATTTATCGGCTTTGATAGGCGGCATGCTTATCGGTTTATCCACGACGATGTTCCTCCTGTTTAACGGGCGTGTTGCCGGCATCAGCGGAATTGTCGGGCGGTTGGCGCAGGGCCTCAACATAGGTCTCAACGCTGCCTTTGTCCTGGGGCTGACGTTGGGTCCGCTCCTGTTCCAAGGCCTATCCGGCCGTTGGCCTGAGGTCACAATCACCTCTTCCTGGCCGCTGGTCATTTGCGCGGGATTTCTAGTCGGATTCGGGACGCGGATGGGATCCGGATGCACCAGCGGTCATGGTGTGTTGGGTCTAGCGCGATTTTCGCGCCGCTCGATAGTAGCCGTGGTCACCTTCTTGACAACAGGCATCGCTGCTGTGACGATCTTGAGGGTTTGCGGGCTATGAAGCATCCGTACGGACAACTCGTCATCGCTTTAGTTTCTGGATTGGTATTTGGCCTTGGATTATCTATGTCCGGAATGCTGAATCCGCAACGTGTGCAAGGATTCCTTGATATTTTCGGTGTATGGGATCCCAGTCTCGCTTTCGTGCTCGGGGGAGCCGTGGCTGTTGCGGCGCTCGGAGTCCAGCTCATGTGGAAATCGAGTCGCCCGATCCTCGAACCGCGATACCACGTTCCCACCAATAAGAGAATCGACGTGCCGCTCATACTGGGGTCGGCTATCTTCGGGTTCGGTTGGGGTCTTGGAGGGTTGTGCCCCGGCCCCGCCGTGGCTTTGTTGTCAATGGGATTGATTAAACCAATGGTTTTCGTCGTCTGCATGATCGTCGGCATGCAGGTTCACGACCGTTTTCTTAAGAAGAGCCAGTGAAAGCCAGCACAACGAAAACGACCGGCACGGACACTGTAGCGGTCCACTTTTCCGCGGCCCGGGGCCAGTACTTCATATTGCCCAATGATGAGCACGCACTGACAATCATTGGTTGCCGAAACGTGGTCGAATTCTACGCAAACTTGTGGATTGCTCTGCATCCATTCATGCGCCCGTATGTCGTGAATGCGTAAAGAGCCCAAGATGATAGATAAAATTCAGCCGGACGATACTGGCAACGGGTACAAGAAGCAGCAGCTCCTAGAGATTGTCGCTAATATTTGCGGCTGGTCGGTGTAGACTCATGCGGCGCTTCAGACCCATCGGGACCGGGTTGGACACGCGGGGAGCGGATGGCTTTAAGCCGACAGTCGATCCAGGCGCAACAGGCAAGCTTGTTACGCGGGGCACCAAAGCCAGGATCAGCGTTACGCGTATAGGCTTGCTCTTCGCCAGAAGCATCCAATCTACCAGGTCATCATGCTTATACTATGCAGAATGATCTGCAGACCGAGAGCTGCCTGGGTGACCCCGAGCACAACTGCCAAAACCTGAAGCGCCGTTCCGATCCACCTTAGAATCGTCTCGGCGAACATCATAGCCATCCAGTCGAGCGCTAGGATCAACAATACAATAGCGGCCACTGTGAGACCCTCCGTTTGGTGGCCGCTCGCCAACGTCGCGAAAACGATCACAGCGGCGATACCATAGGGCGTGACAATGGTCGGAAACGCCAGCGGAGTGAGGGCTAGTCCCAGGTCTGGTGGCTGGCCGGGTTCCGTCAGTCGATCCGGTGGGCCGGCAGAAGGCTGCAAGACGGTTCGCAAAGCAACGAGAAGCAAGATGATGCCTCCGGTCATCGCGAGTACCGGTAGCGAGATTTCGAAGTTTTCGAGCATGGTGCGTCCAAGCAGTCCGGCGACAGCGAGTGCGGCCGCCGAAAAGAGGATTGCTCTCGTGGCCATCCGTCGCCGAAAGCCTGGGGCGCAGTCGCCCGCAATGGCCATGAAGGGTACCAGGATCCGGATCGGGCCGAGCATCAGAAAGAGCATGAGGAACATTTTCCGCGCACCGAACCCAACGTCCGGCGTTCCTGCTTCAAGCGTCGATTGCGCAAGGGTTTGCATGGGAAAAAGGGCGGACAACATGATCGCCAGCATGTAGATTAGGAGAATCGATCTGAGCGCTCGATACGCCGGCATTGCCAAGCTCCAAGAATTCATGCGTGTAGTGTGTCTTTGAAATCAGCGAGACGACAGTACGTAACAGTTACAGGCGGTGCCTAACTTTGACTCTGATCAATGCACGACGCCGCGCGATGGCAGAAGCTCATTTGAAATTCTGATGTGAGAGGCTACGCCATGAATTTCTTGGTGCTGTATTCTACAATTGAGGGGCAGACTCGAAAGATTGCGGAAGCTGTTTCCAGTCATCTGGAATCACGGGGCAATATGGTCATGCTAACCGACGCGAACCAAATCGGATTTGCGGATCCGGGCACTAGCGATGGCGTGATTCTTTGTGCACCTGTCCATATAGGTCATTATCCGTCCCCGTTCGTCCATTATGTGCACAGCTGGAGCGAAGTTCTCAACGACATGCCGTCGGCGTTCATTTCCGTGTCGCTTTCCATTGCGAGCGCCGATGACGATGAAAAGACTGAGGCGAGGAATTATCCGTCGCAGCTGTCTGACGAAACGGGCTGGAGGCCTCGGTCCGTGCTTCACTGCGCCGGCGCGCTCAAATACACGCAGTACGACTTTTTCAAGCGCTGGATGCTCAAGCGCATAGCTGCTTCGGAGGACGGGCCCATCGACACAAAACACGATTTCGAACTTACCAATTGGACCGAAGTGAAAAACTTTGTTGATGACTTCTCGCAAGGCATTGCCGATGAACGCAACGCAGGCGAGTAGCAGTGATGATTAGTTGGCTCGTTCGCGTGCTTTTGATTGTCGCAGGCGCCATAACCGGAATGTTTGTTGCACGAGACGCTACAAACTTCGGGGTACTGCAGATGTTTGTGATGGTCGCCTTGATTACCATGACTATTGGAGCGTTGGCGTTTTGGCCAACGGTCCTGTCGTGGTTTAGGGGTAAACGGTAAATTCTCCGACCAAAGCCGTCGGCGCAATATTGCGGCATCAGCCAATCTTTCCCCTAACCTACAATCCGTCGTACCGCTGGTATGAGCTTCATCGTGTCGAACACCAACACTGCAAACACCCCGGCACCTGCAGCCAGCACAACTTGTCCAATCTCGGGCCTAGTGAAAGCGAACAGTTCGGCCAAACTGGGCTGGACAATGCAAATTGAAACGACCAAAACTGCGATAACCGCCGCGATCCAGAACGTCATTCGACCGCGGTCAAGCATATGAACAAGAACTGGCTCGCGGCTGCTGTTCACCAAGGCCAATGACAAATTCCCGGCCGTTACAGCAATGAATGCCGCAGTTCGCGCTGCTTCGACGGATGCTTCCTGCAATAACAGTCCCTGGTAAATCGCGAGGCAAACGATGAGAAGTACGCTGCCTTGAAGAAGGCCAAAAACTATCTGTTGGATTCCTGCCAGCGGATTCTCGACCGAACGCGGCGGCCTATGCATAATATCCCCCTCGGCGGGCGTGCGTTCAAAAACAATCGAGCACATCGGGTCGATGATCATTTCGATCACAACCACGTGCGCTGGAAAGAATAGAGGCGGCATGCCGGCGATCAGAGGCACCAACGCCAACCCGGCGATCAGAACATGGATCGCTGAAATGTATATTATCACCTTACGCAAGTTATCGAAGATGCGCCGCCCCATCCTGACCGCGCTAACGATGCTGCCAAAATCCTCATCGAGCAGCACCATGCCTGCCGCTTCGCGCGCAACGTCCGTGCCGCGTTTCCCCATCGCGATGCCGATATGTGCAGCCTTGAGCGCTGGCGCGTCATTGACGCCGTCACCCGTCATGGCAACGATCTCCCCCTGGCGTCTGAGAGCTTCGACGATCCGCAGCTTTTGTTCGGGCATGATGCGAGCAAAGACGTTTGCGCTAGAAACGAGCAGTTCCACCTCAGCATCGTCGGAACCTTCCAGCTGCTGGCCAGTGACAGTGCCGTGCTTAGTGTCAATTCCGGCAGCAGAGGCGATCGCCAGGGCCGTCGCTGAATAATCACCTGTGATCATTTTGACCGAGATTCCGGCGTGGGATGCTTCACGCACTGCCGCGGGCACAGTCGTCCGCAACGGATCCTCGAAGCCGACCAGCCCGGCAAAGGTGAAGTCGAAGTCATGCTGTGATTCAGGTAATTCACCCTGCGTGGTCGTCCCGATACCAACGCCAAGAACACGCAAGCCCTTTTCAGCCATGGTGTGAACATGTTCCCAGATCTTTGCTTCTTTTTCATCCGTGAGGTGGCACAGAGCAATAATGGCCTCCGGTGCACCCTTGCAGGCAACCGCAAAATGCCCAGCGTCGTCCTTCCAAGCGATCGACATTGCCAGCAATTCCGGACTAAGGCCGTACTCGCGGACCGTCGGCCAAACCAGTGTTTCATAGCCTTTGGCTCGTGACGCCAGTCCTGCGACCGCCCGATCCATTGGATCGATGGACGCATGCCTTGTCGCAAGCCAAGCGGCCTCGACCAGCGGAAGAATGGCTTGCGGTATGTCCCGAAAATCAGACTCGACTTCGAGTTGGTTAGTCAAAGTATCGAGGAATCGAATGCGCATGCGGTTTTCAGTGAGGGTTCCGGTCTTGTCAACGCAAAGAACGGTGGCTGCCCCCAGAGTTTCGATGATGGCGGGCCGTCGAGCGAGAACCTTGATTCGTGCAAGCCGCCATGCACCGATCGCGAGAAAAATTGTCAGAACGACCGGGAACTCTTCGGGCAGCATACTCATGGCAAGCGCGATGCCGGACAGAAGGCCTTGCAGCCAGTCCTCTCGATAGACGCCGTAGAAGATGACCAATGCGCAGCACACGATCGCGGCCAATCCTCCAAAAAGCCGAACGATCCGGTTGACCGAGACCTGAAGCTGGGTTCGTTCCACCACGATCGACGCCAACGAAACGCCGATGCGTCCGGCACGGGTTCGTAGTCCGGTATCAGACACAATCGCCGTTCCATGGCCCTTGACGACAAGCGTTCCGGAATAGACGAATGGCTGGTCGTCGCCTCCGGGCACTGCAGCCAGCTCACCGCAGTCGCCTGCATGTTTGCGGACAGGAACACTTTCTCCTGTCAGCAGCGATTCATCGACAACCAAGCCAACGTTGCTGATCAGCATTCCGTCAGCTGGAACGCGTTCCCCTTCATCTAGCAGCATCACGTCTCCCACTACGACCTCACGGGCGGCAATGATGCACTCCTTGCCGTCACGAACGACACGCGCTGAGGGAGCGCCCAAGTTCCGCAAGGCGGCAAGCGCGTTTTCGCTACGCTGCTGCTGGTAGAAGACGAGCCCGATAGTGAGGACAGCAAAGCCAGCCAGGAGAAGACCTTCCGCAAGGTCCCCAATCACGAGATAAAGCGTTACTGCCGCCATCAGGAGCAACAACATCGGCTCGGTCAGAATTTCTCTGGCGATAGCCAAACCAGACCTGCCGCCATCTTCCGGCATGGTGTTGGGTCCGTATCTGTCAAGTTGGCACTTGGCCTCGGCACTCGTCAGCCCCGCAGACATCGGAATCGGTGGCTCCACGTTCATCTTGGCACCTCGGTGATCCGACAAAGAAAGGTCAGCGCATCATGAATATTGGGATGGGTGATGTGTCGATCATGGACTTGGTTACACCACCAAAGAGACGCTCACGCAGACGCGAGTGCCCATAGGCCCCCATGACGATCATGTCGGCAGCGATTTCGTGAGCGTGTTGTTTGAGACTGTCTGCGACTGTCAAGCCCGATGAGCGAAGCCGATCGATCTTAACGGAGATGCCGTGCCTTTCCAAATAGGCAACGATATTGAACTGCGGAAGGCTACGCGTAAGATCCGCGTCATCGCCGTCAACTATCGTAAGATGAACGTCCACGGCCGATACCATAACATTGATGGCTTCACGCGCTGCCCGTGCTGCCTCGATGTGCCCATCCCACGCCAACAAAACCTTGTGCGGACGCAGCGTCGCTCGCGCGCCTGACGGCACCACCAGAGTCGGCCTTCCTGACTGGAACAGCGCACCACTCAAAGCGACGCTCTTCAGTGCTGGCTGATGCAGAAGATCCGGACCGATGATGGTGATATCGGAAAACCGTGCACGTTGCCCGATAATTTCGTCCGCCCAATCCTTTTCGCAATAGTAACTGTCGACATCGGCTCTAAGGCCAGCCGTTTGGACAAGCGATATGATTTGTTTCTCTCTCTTCTTCATCGCAGCAATATCTGCCTCGCGCTCGAGCAACCACGCCGGGGAAACCACGACGCCGTAACCGCCCATCGGAGTTGGCGCAAGCGATACGATGAGGACACTCAAATGGGCGTCTAGCTCCTTGCAGAGGTGGACGGCATTTACGATGTCGCGATCACACTGATCGATTCCGATGACGCAAAAGACGCTCTTGCACGACATGGCAACTGTCCTTGATTGAGGAACCATATTTGTCCAAGCCTCAGCCATAGGGCCGAGCAGCACAGGACTCATTGCGCTGGATCAAAGCGGAACGGAATTTCTTCGATACACTCCCGGCAGATAAGGAGGTCTACGATGGTCATATTAACAGAACTCACGTCGAAATTCCGGCATGTAC
>NZ_JBBNAM010000101.1:0-13547 GCF_037994425.1 Phyllobacterium sp. | reverse complement strand
GGCCAGGGCCTGCCGGGATGCTTGGCAAGGCTGTCGGTTGATACGCAGCGCCATCCGAGCCTGCTGGCCAGCATGTTACCGATGGTTGATTTACCGACATTGGAGGATCCCCCCAACAAAATAACCTTGAGCCTGGTATCGATGCGCTTGGTCAACAAGTGGTCCTATCTTGGAAAGTTCGAATAGTGTTCAACGCGGCACGCAATTTGGCAAATGAAATAGCTGCAAGGTCATGGCACCCGCAAAATATATTTCAACTTTAACGAGAAAATTTCAATCAAAACTTGCTTCTCGTCAGGCGGTGCGCACAATTGCGTCAACGTCGATTCTTTGATCTTAACCATACTTAACAATTCATGGCCGCCGCTCGTATAAAGCGCGAGACAGGCGGATTGTGAAGGCCTCCATATAGAAAGTCTTAATCGCTCATGCGCAACTGTTGCGTGTGCCGCACTCGCCGTTTCAAATTGAGCTCCAACATGTCAAATACGCCTGCGCGCAGTCTATCGAGCGCGAAGACACGCCAACTTGCCGATCTGGTCGCTGATATGATCGCGTCAATCACCCGGCGCGATGATGCGGATACCGCCGTGCGTATCAAGGCGGAACTTGACGCTATGGAGTTGCGCATTCGTCAACAGGCAGCAGCCCTTGCGCACAGCCAAAGAATATTCGATCAATCGTCCGCGGCTGCCAGAATTGGTATCTGGGAGTGCAGCCTTCCCGATGAAACCCTTCGCTGGACTGACGTTGTCTACGATATATTCGATCTGCCGCGCGGCTCACCCCTCGATCGCAATCAGATCTTGTCGCTCTATTCGGCCGAGTCTGCGCAGGAACTGCATCGCCGTCGCAGCCGCGCCGTGGAAGAGCACAGCGGATTCACCATGGATGCCGAAATCATCACGGCAAAAGGCAATCGCCGGTGGATGCGCATCACGGCCACTGTTGAATGTACCGATAGCCGGCCTGTGCGCATCTTCGGCATGAAGCAGGATATCACAGAGCAGAAGATTCTCCTGGATCAAACCCGCTATCTGGCAGAGTACGATCCGATGACGGGGCTTGCCAATCGCAGCCAGTTCCAGGCAAAGCTGGCAGATATGTGCAAGCGTCATGACGAGGAGACTGGCGCGGGCGCTTTACTCCTTATAGATCTCGACGGGTTCAAGAAGGTCAACGACACGCTGGGACACGCCGTCGGCGACGATTGCCTGAAAGAAGTTGCGCAGCGTCTCGCCAATGCCTGCCGCGCTGCTGAAATCGTCGCACGTATCGGCGGTGACGAGTTCGCGGTTCTCATAAGGCCGCAGCAAGGTATGGATGCGGCCGAAAATCTTGCCCGTATCATCGTCACTGGTCTCAGCCAGCCAATCGATCACGATGGCCGGACACTGCGACTGGGGGCATCCGTCGGCATCGCCCTTATCGAAACGAATTTGCCGTCAGAGGTATTCAAACGGGCGGATACGGCCCTTTATGCGGCGAAGACCGCGGGGCGCAACCGGTTCCAATTGTTCGAGCCTCCACGCGATGTCAATGCCTGACCTTGACCCAACGCAAACATCTTTCGTCTTTGATTGCATCCTGAGCGGTCCTAAATCAAATGGCAAAGCCATTGGCTTTGGCAGCCGGCACCCAAGGCCTGTCGGGCATTTGCTTCACAAAAGCCACACGTAAAATCCCACAGACACTAACTCAGCTGACGGTCGGCTAAACCATAAGGTGCTTGCGATGCGCCTAAGTATAATTTCATCACCAGGGTTTTGGATGTAATCTGGGCTGGTAGCGATGTATCCTCCCCTCCCGCTACGTCCGTCTGGCCGCCCAGTTGTAATCCTGGGCGGCCCTTTTTGTGAGACTTTTGGGGAGCTTGCTGGTGCAACAACTGAAGACATGCGGCCCGTCCGATAGAAGGACATCGCCCCAAAATTCGGACCATTGTCTTTTATGGAATATTGGGTCCGCATTTGACCAAAGGCCAGCAGGCGACAGCCAAAGTGAGCGCACGCGCAAATGGCGTTGCAGGGAGTTATCGATTCCCGGAACATATTAGCTGCAAAAGAGATTGGAAATTGTGGGACAGCCGGCGCGAAGCGCCCGGTACCAGCCAAGCGTCGAGCATAAGAGCGAGACCGGAGCTGATGGGCGAGGCGTTTTGCGAGTCTCAATCGCTGATTGGTTCTGGGCAATCACACGCATTTTGCCGCTAAGTCCGATCCAGTGCGAACGCACGAGAGAAGTGGTCATTGAGAGGGCACTTCAAGTGTCCCAAGCGCCTACCAAGTCGTCTTGAAACCCACCTTACCGGCCCAGGCATCGGCATCACCATCGAAACTGCTTTCATAGTTGACGTTGCCGTAGATGGTCGTGGCATCAGTGACCTGCATGGCCGCGCCGATGCCGAGCCTGCCTGACGTATCCCCCAGATCGGTGGTAAAGGGGATTGAACCGGTCGCCGAGGAGAACTCCGTCGTCGGATCACCGAGGAATTCGTGCCAGATGTCACCGCGGACCCACAGGCTGAACGTGCGGGGCGCCCGGCCACTGGCGTCGACCGCGCCAACGCCCCAGTCGCGTGCCACACGCGCGCCAAGCCTGCCGGCCATTGAATCGGTGTCGGCGTAACTGACATCAGCGGCGCCATCGTCGATATTGAGCGCCTGGTAGACCAGTTGCACCTGCGGCTCGAGAATCCAGCCATTGCCAAGGTGGAACGGATATCCTGCCTCGAGCGAGGCGGCCATTTTGGATCCCGATGACCGTCGCGTTCGGCGTCGCAGTGTCAATCTTCGCACTCGTTGCCTCCGTTGGGACGCCGGCGTCCCAGTTGCCAGGAGCAAACCAGTCGGAGGAACTCATTCCGGTCCAATTCGTCTGGGCGTGTGTCGAAACCGTAGATACCGTTAAAAGCGCAATTATCGCGAGCAATCTCAGTTGTGAAAAACATTGCGTCGACGATTGAACGACAAGTCCGCGGGAAAATGCGCGCATTGCCATGCTCCCCCTCTCAGCAGGTTACTCTTGGTAGCCTGAGGGTCCGGCTGCACCCCTCCGTGCCCGACACTGCCTGCCCCCTCCGGCAGGATGGAAAACATTACGGTGAACCGGCTGAAATCAGAAGCGCAAATCGCCCACCGTGTGAGTGGTTCGCGGAAATGCGGTGAGTGTTGCCGCAGGGAGACAGCGTGAAGTTCGCGCCGCGTTGGTATCAGTCATCGGCAGTAATTCCATTAGGTAGCGCCGGCTGGAAAAAATTCGCGGGTCCGTCCCAGCGATGCTCTTTGTTTCAGGTGCAACGGCTGGCGCAAAAGCGGCCATCATAGATGGATTTGCAAGGTGTCGGGGCTATGGAAGGTACCAAATGCGAAGAGATGTTCACGGATGTCGGCAAGAAGCTAGAGTTCAAGGAGAGGGTCGCCCCGACATGGACCGGACTCCTCTTCTCCGGCAAAAAGGTTGCCGACCCATGGCGGTCGGTACGATCACGAATATCATCGGCAAGAAATCACCGCACCTTTCGCCGCAGCGATCATGCCACATGACCATGATGATTGAAGAGCTTTCCGTAAGCTTGGAACTTCGCTTCGCGGTTGCTGCTGGTCAAGTTGATGGCACTTGCCACCAATATCGCGTGGTTGCCGACATCACTGTCAGCATCATGACTAATGTCGCAGCCGTTTTGGAGGGATTGATTATCGACGTAATCGCCCGGTTTGGTTCGGAAAGATTTGGCGTCCCGAAGCGATCGAGTGCATTCTTATTGGCAGTGGAAGAATGCACTCGAAAGCCCCTGAAATAAAGCCGCTGTCGTATACGCCACCGGTATCCCGGGGCCGTTCGGCGCTGGAGGCCCGATATCCCCATCGGCGCGGGAGGGTGGCATTGAAGGCACTGATTTTGCGGTGAATTGTAACGCTTGTTGACTTGCCATGTGCCGACTACTCACTACGCTTAGAGACCACAAGGGAGCCCCATAGGTTTTAAGCACGCCTATAACCCTTGTGAACTGGTTCCCCGCGTTCGCGGGGGACCATTTTGATTGATATCCCAATGATCACACGACGCTGTCACTTGAGCTTCTTCCGATATTGGTGTGGCTTTTCGCCTCCAGGCCTTTCTAAGCTTCTAACGATCGGGCGGGTAAGGCAAGGCGACATGGGTCAGGCGGTCCGGAACCGTTTGGCCGGGTTTTCCTCATGCGAACGCAACCTGTCAGATACATACTTTTTTGAACTTAGACACACTTAATTATACATTAAGTCATTGACATATAACGATTTTTTTGTTGTTTTTCTCTCGAAATCGCGGTATCAATGACTACTGACCGTAATGGGTAGCCCGGCGAAAGTGGTGCCCAGTTCGGTTGCCACTCTTATGTCAAAAGGACCGGAAATGGTTCGCCGTCGCGTGCTCAAATCGCCCAAGAACGGCCTCACGACACTCTTCATCAAAGGCCTGAAACGTGCCGGCCAAGGCGAGCAGTACGAGGTCACGGATGTGGGCGAGGCCCGAAATCTCCGTATACGCGTCAGCTCGCGCTCGAAAAAATTCTATATGACGGCACGTTGGCACAAGGGGCCCCCTGTGTAACGGCTCGGTTAATAGGAAAGTTCGCACCATCGAAGCAAGAAGAGGTTGTTGACCGCGTTGGCACGCAGATCCTGCGCGACGATTACACGGGCGCATCGACTGGAATTGTCAAATTCCATGCTCGCAAGCGCGTCGGGGGCAAAAGTGGTACTGCCGGAGCCATCAAGGGCTAATAGCACCGCAAACTATAGGGCGCTACGGCGCCCTTCCTTTCTTGGGCTGCCCTTCGGGGCGGCCCTTTCTATTTCAAAGGGGAACATCATGAGAATAGGCAACTGGGTTCGCAGCCTTCTTGGCGGCGAGATAATGCAGATCATTGCCCGCGAGGCAGGTTGGCGCGGCGATCGCATCCAGGTTCGTACGGCAGACGGCACAAGCTGCTGGTACGCGCCAGGTTTTATCATCAAGGAACAATCATAAATGCCCGTAGGCACCTTAAAGCTTTGGCATACTGATCGCGGCTTCGGCTGGCTAACGCAGGACGGAAGCAAGCGCAAACCCGATCTTTTTATCCACTTCACGGAGATGAAGAAGGCCGGCCTGCGCGCCGAGGAAGGCGCCGTTTATTGGTATGCCATCTCTGAGCGCGACGGTAAGCCGATCGCAGTTGATCCCGAGCTAACGTGATCGCAGGCGGATTGGAACGACACCTACGGTGGTTACTTCGATGCCTATCGCTGCAAGCAGATACTGCACGTGTGGCATGCACGTGGTGCCGTCTGGCAAGGCTTGCCCATGTGTAGCCAAGCGTAAGGCCGCCAGCGATGCAGCACGTGTCGCCATGCTTACCTTCCTCATCACTGCCCCTGAGGTTTTTTCTTCGGGAGCAAATTAGCTGAGGCAACAAACCAATTTTAGGGAGCAGTTCAGGCGAGGCAATGCGGCGCCTCATCCTGATCGTCGTGTGTGGATGCCCCCATAGATGCAAGAGGTTTTTTCGACAGGTATGACATGCGGTCAGGTGCAGTCGTGTGTCCGGCCTCATTGTGCAGCTTTCACACGCTGCGGGCCTGTATGGAGATACGCCGGATCGAGTCCAAATCGCGCTAGCGGGCTTTGACGCCCTCGACGATCAGCTGGTTTTCCCGATCCCGTCTCTATGACCGTTTTCCCTTACCTGTCTTCCGACCTGCTCACATCTCCCATTACCCGACGGATTGCAGCGTAATCAGGCTGCCGCCTCCGCCGGATCTCGATAATTCTCTTTCTTCGTCATCAGCGCCCACACCATCCGTGCCATTTTGTTGGCCAGCGCGGTTGCAACCAGAATGCGCGGTTTGCACGCCAGCATCCGTGCAAGCCAGATGCTGCGCGTCCCCTTGCGTGCAGCCGCTTTTACTGCCGACGTGGCGCCTATAATCAGAAGTCGCCGGATATCACGCTGGCCCATCTTCGATGTTTTTCCGAGCTTCTGCTTGCCCCCCGTCGAATTCTGCCGCGGCACCATGCCAAGCCAGGCGGCAAAGTCACGGCCATTCTTGAAGGCTTCGATCGGCGGCGCGAAGGCCCGAATGGCCATGGCGCAGATCGGGCCAATTCCCGGCACCGTCATCAGCCGCCTGACCTCCTCATCCTGTTTGGCTCGGGCGCGGATGTCACGTTCCAAAGTCTCGATCTTTGCCTCGTAATCCGCAATCTGTTGCAAGTACATCCGGCCCAGCTCTCTCACCGGTTCCGGCAGATGGGCGTTCAAATCATCGATCACCTCGGCCAGCCGGTCGACATAAGCGGCGCCTTGCGGCGCAATGACACCGTATTCGGCCAGATGTCCCCTGAGTGCGTTGATCGTCTGCGTGCGCTGTCGCACCAAGAGATCCCGCGTGCGGAACACCATGCTCTGGGCCTGCTGGACCTCGCTCTTCACGGCAACAAAGCGCATGGTCGGCCGTGAGGCGGCTTCTGCTATCGCCTCCGCATCGGCTGCATCGTTCTTTTGCCGTTTCACAAACGGCTTCACGTAGATCGGCGGGATGAGCTTGGCGATCTGTCGCCCCCAATAGTGCGATGTCGCACAGGCCTCCATGGCCACGATGCAGATCGGAGGCTGGGTCAGAAATGCCAGAAACTGTGAACGCGACAGCTTCTTGCGGAAAACCACCGAGCCATCGGCTGCGGCACCATGCAGCTGAAAACTCCGCTTTGCCAGGTCAACGCCAATGATGGTAACTTCACGCATGATGCCTCTCCCTTTCCTGGTGATTCCAACACCACCATCTTGGCACATTGCGATGCCGCCGGGAGGGGCATCCACACCATCACGCTATACACGCCCTAGTGCTAGCGCACGCGGCTACGACAAAGAGTGGAACAAGGCACGCGCCCGACAGCTTTGTCACTTCCCCACGTGTGTGGACTGTGATGGCAAGGCAAGCCTGGTCGACCACATCGTATCAATCCGCAAGGCACCAGAGCGTCGGCTCGATCCTACTAACTTCCAGAGTATGTGCAGCACATGCCACGGCAAGAAGACAGCTAAACACGATGGATCATTCGGCAGATATTGAAGTCACCAAGGGCGAATGGGCGTTTGGAGCAGAACGCCCGGCCGACTAGTTTCTCGACCGGGCAAATATATCGAGGACTACTTTGTGGCGTGAATGATTATCGTTCCTAACGATACCTTTGGCGCGTCCACGCCAATGTGCGCTGCGTTTTTTGCAATCCAATCCTTAGCCATGCTTACGCTCTCATCAATGCCTGCCTTGTCCTGGCATACGGTCATCGATAGCCCACCGTCGCTCTCACTACTACGAGCCAGAGTGTAGCTCACAAACCCTGTTGTTGAGCGCAAAAGCTTTTCAATCTCTGCCTTGCGCTCCTCCAACAATGCAAACAGCTCCTTCGAGCCCTTACCTGAATAAGTTCTTACAACAACATCCATAATGAAATTCCAATTCTGCGAAGGCGTTCATTATGTGAACGCGCATTCTGGAGAGCATCAATCCGAACCAACGGCTCCGGTCCTGCTGACCAGCAATTCGATAGCATAAGCCACCCATCGACCGAATGCGACGTAATAATGGTTAGCTTGCCAGGCGTACCCCCGGGGCTGGGGTCAAAGGACGCCCAACTGCCGGAGGACCGGTGTAATTGACGAAACAGGCGCAATTACCCACGTCCGCGAGGGCGACGAGGCCGACGCCGTGGCATTCTTTGTCAAGAAAGGCTGGCTGCACATCTCGGGCGCGTTGCCTGACGGCGTAGTCGACAAGTACGGCTTGTTGGACGCGGCACGGATGCCGATGGTTTACTAAAGGAGGAAGGCAGGCCTTGCGACCTGCCTACGCCCGCCCCATCGGTTTACGCCGACTCCACCTCGGCGGCTTACCGGCTGGCGGTCTCGGCTTTGGCTCAACGAATATGCCAGCCTCGCGCGCAGCCTCGACGAATGCAACGCGTGCGACGGCGGCGGAGCACACTCCGGCCAGGCATTGCAATAAGATGTGTTTTGCAGTCTCGAGCTTGGGTCCGCCCTGATCTGGCCATTGGTCGAGAATGAACACGGCCGCATCATAGGCCGAGGCTACGCTAACCGTCTGACCTGGCTTTCGGCCTATTGCGGAGACCATGGGGAAAGGCCTGTAATCCTCATACATACGGACATTGCAGCACAGTGGCGCGCAGGATTCCATTCCATCAAATTCTTTAGCTGGTCGCCTTTTGAAAAATGTCAGCTTTTATTGCTACATTACCCTTTGTCCCTACTTGCGGCGCGCTGGTGGGCGATTCTTGGAATCATGGGTGGGGTGAATGAGGCGTTTTCTTTTGATTGCTGCCATGGTCGCAGCAAGTATTCTGCCGGGAAATGCAGCCTACTACAGCGGCAATGAGATTATGACAAAGTGTGATGACGAGCTCGCATTCAACAAAGGTTTCTGCTTGGGCTATTTCGCCGCTGTAGCCGACTCTTGGAGTAATTCGAGATTGGTGGGTGGTCCCCCGGAGTGCTTAAGTGCAGCAGTCACGGTTGGACAAATCAGGGATGTGGTTGTCAAGTTTCTCCGCGACAACCCGGCACGGCGCCACGAGGACACGAATGGGCTTGAAGTAAGGGCGCTGTATCTCGCCTTCTGTCCTCAATAGCGGCAATTAAGCCGAGATAGTAATCCTGGTTGACCGTTCCGAAGTGTCCGTATCTCTGGTTTACGTATTAGGGCTGATGTAAAGTCCGATTAAAACTAGGGAGGATGGGTAAGATGCCCATTAAAGGGCCGCCTAGTTGTGAGGAATATGCCGATCGAGCCAGTGATTGCCGGAAGGCCATCGAGCCGCGGTTCAACGAGCTGGTTGATCAGCAAGCCGATCTGTTTGACATTTTGGAGGAAGCCACGGCCGTCGGCTGGAGCCGCGAGGAAGTAACGCTTGCCCTGAATGGACTACTAGAGAGGGAAAAGGAACGGCAAGCGACCTACACCACGAATAGTAGGAACACCCCAAGCACCACCACAATAGGCGATAGCCGCCGCCGCAGATAGATAATGGTCTGCGGCGGTGGCTGCATATCCAAGTACCATTTGGGGTGGAGGTTATCCACGTTAGGAACCCTAACCAATAACGTGGTTAATGTAGACTGTTTTGGACAGGTGTCTAAAACTTTCGAATCATTTCTTGCGCTGGACGCGCTCGGTCCGGTCCGATCGCAAATCCTCGACCAGCTCGCGCCAGTCGCTCGGATCAGATTGCTTGAGAAACCGCAATTGCGCAGAGCGCTGATCGTGTGGTCATTCCTGCGGGTCTATGGCGGCATGACCGGCAAGGAACAGCACCAGAGAAACGGTATCGTTCCAGTGGTTCACTTGCAGCACACCCAAAAGAGACCGAGGAATGAAGTTTATTTTCTGGAAGGCGCCCGACGTTGCGCCCCATTGGATCGTAGATCGTCGTGATGTCGCCGGTCGTCGTCTCGCGGCCAGTGACGCGGCCAGCGTTGTCATAGATCGGCGGCGTGGAACTATCCTGTCGCCTGGCGGTCCTGATGCAGTTTTTCCGGCTTACACACAATTGTTTAGTCTCTCTTGTGCAACACCCTGCCTCTAATGCCACTCTCAGGCCCTCACTGCGGACAGTTTGTTCTTTTAGTTCAGGCCGATTCGCGACAAGGTTTGCGTCTGATTCTGCCGGAGGGGACGCCGGCGAATCTTGCCGCAGACCGCCAGAAGCGCCTTGCGGATAAGGAGGGGAAATCATGCGCGCACTTACCAGCCACCTGCTCGGCTCGACTGCCAACGCAACACCTTCGGCAAATCAGCAGCATTGCAGGGCTAGTCATGCAAGCTTGCACGATGCCCCTTCCTCGACCTTTAAGAACGCTTCATGCGGCCACGCCGGGCGCCAAGGTCCAATGGCGTGGGTACTCAGGACCATCCCGGTGTCCTTGCTGCTAGCCGGTATTGGCTATAGCCAAGAGGCCCAGGCGGTGCCCTACGGGACATGCACGGTCACGCCATCACCCATCACTTGTGGACTGGTTCTTGTAGGCAACCAGAACGGATATAATTTCATCACTGGCCAAAACGTGGCCGCTGTAATCGGTGCGAATGGCTTGGAACCGCTTTTTAGCATCTACATGGATAATAGAACCGGGTTTCAAACCCAGAGCCTCACGGTTTCTGGTACCGACATGACTAACTTCTATCTGAACGGGAGTTTCGGGGGCACGGCAAATATCCTCATGGAGAAAGGCGCCAAGACCGACCTGATTTCGGCTGGCCTTGGTGGCATTGGAAACAGTACAAACGTAAATATCACCGTTGACAACTCGACGTTGAACGGCGCGAAGACCGACTTCATCTATGACTTTGACTTGGGTGCTAGCGGCAACAAGAACTTCACGTTGGGTTCCGCCATTTTCATCGATCTTTTGGACTTCGGCGATCACACGATCAACGTGAAGAACGGCAGCCAGCTGCACGGCAGCATCGTCACCGGCGGCGGTGCGGCAACGGTCGACGTGGTGAACAGCACTATCGATACCGGCGGCATCTATGTGGCTGGCGCCGGCGCTAATACGATTTCGGTGACCAACAGCACAGTCAATTCTACAAATAGCCAGGTGGCCGCAAATCTGGTGGCCCTGTTCCCAAATCAAGATCTATCTGCCATCGAAAACCTAGCCATCGGCGCGTTGGGCGGCTTGCAGAGCAACACGATGAGTATAGTCGGGAGCACCGTTACCGGCGACTTGGGCTTACTGGCTGGAGGTGGCACGAACCAGATCTCGGTGACCGGCGGCAGCAGCATCACCGGCAATCTGGTTCATCGTGGACCGTCCCAGGCCAACGTAAATTTCGACGCAAGCTCGATCGTCGGCGATATTCGCGCCGAAGCCACCAATACCGATGTCACTATGCAGAAGGGTTCGTTTTTTCAGGGCCGTTTCTTGACCGGTGCCGATTCGACATCGAGCCTGATGATGATCGATAGCACCTGGAACATGACCGGGAACTCCAACATCACCAATCTTACAAATGACCCCAGCGTGATAAACTACTTGCCCCCGGTGGGCGATCCGACGCTGCTGTCGAGCTACAAGACGCTGACGGTCAACAACTACGTAGGCGCAGGGGGGGAGATCCGCCTGAACACCTTCCTCGCTGCTGATGGCTCGCCATCGGACCGGCTGCTGATTATTGACGGCGGTACGGCCACCGGCACGACAACAACCGTGATTACCAGGAACACTGGCGGCGGCGGCGCCCTGACCACCGGCGACGGTATCCTGGTCGTCGACGCCATCAACGGCAGCACGACCGCGCCTGGCGCCTTTGCCGGATCTGCGGCTGCGGGCCCCTACGAGTATCTGCTCTTCCGCGGCGGTTCGACGCCCGGCAGCGAAAATGACTGGTTCCTGCGCAACACTCTTCCGCCCGACCCTTCGGACCCTTCGGACCCTTCGGACCCTTCAAGGCCCCGGAGGCCGCTCTTCCGGCAGGAGGTCTCGGTCTACGCGGCAATGCCGGCTGCGGCAGCGATCTATGGGCGCCAACTGATCGACACGCTGCATGAACGCATGGGCGGCGACGCCCAGCGGCTCAGCCCAGGTGACAATGGCACCTATGATGACAGAGTGGACGGTATGTGGGGCCGCGTCATCGGCCAATGGGGCCATCGCGACGGCCCCGGCGTCTCTGTCGGCGGACCGAGCTTCGACTATGACTTCGGCGGAATCCAGTTCGGTGCAGACCTTTACCGCAGCGATAACGCCAACGGCAGCCGCAACAACGCCGGTCTCTACGCTGCTTACGGCCATGGTCAAGTTGACGTCGAGCACAATCTTCTCGGTCGCACCTTCGATGGCGGTGAGGATAAGTTCGATGCTTACACCGTCGGCGGCTACTGGACGCACTTCGGATCAAACGACTGGTATCTCGACGGCGTTCTACAGGCGACGTGGTACGACGCGACGATGAGCGGTCGGCGCGGGTTACGCGAAGGCGAGACCGATGGCTGGGGTCTGGCCGGCTCTATTGAAGGGGGCTATCCGTTCGACCTCGGCAACGACTGGCTGATCGAGCCGCAAGCGCAACTGGTCTACCAGTTCCTTGATCTGGGCGATTTCAACGATGGTGTAGCGGAGGTGCGCTACAGCGACGAGGATTCGCTGGCAGGACGCATCGGTGCCCGGTTGGCACGCAGTTGGAACCTCGACGAGCCGCAGCCGGCACCGGTGGAAGGCGCTGCCGCGAAGCGGGTGCGAGAGGCCTCGCTGTGGGCCCGCGCCGACATTTGGAACGAGTTCCTCGGCCAGCCGACGACCGAGGTCTCGTCCGCCGCGGGCTTCGTTCCTTTTACTGCCGACCTCGATGGTGCCTGGTGGAAGCTCGGCGTCGGTGGCACCTATGACTTCACCACCCAGTCAACGCTTTACGCCAACGTCAACTACGAGAGCGCATTCGACGGGGATGCCGACGCATGGGAAGGCAAGCTCGGCTTGAAGGTCGCGTGGTGACACGCTTGGATACCACCGTGCTGGCAAACTCTTATGACCGTGGTCAAGGATGATAGATGAAATTTTCTGGCCCATGTCTTTGCCATAGGTTGTTTGCCGTTGGTGGGCAGCACGGGGACGGGATGGGCCTTGAGACGACGGTTGATCCAGCTCTTATCCGCGGGTTGGTTACCGCACTTCTGTAATTCGTCTTGCGCTTTCCCTGTCTAGTGTCGGGCGTTTGACGATGTCCCAGCCACATAGTTAGCACGGGAGTTTCCCACCGTGACCCATCCCGTCTCCGTGCTGTCCGGTGTTGCGCCGGATTGAAGCCGGTCAAATGAAGCTTCAGTCCGGCGGCGCCCGGGCGAGCGGGGCTTTCGCCGCGAGCTTGATCTTCAAGGCACAAGTGCACCGCATTTCAGTGCACCGGTTCGACCTGGTGGCCGATGGCCCACAGGAAGGCGGCCATCTCCCGCGCGATCGCCGCAACGACAATGGGTTTCTTCTTGCCCGCCGCCGTCATGCGCCGGTAGCGGGCGCAAAGCCGGATTTGCGCCCTCCAGGCGATTTCGCGCACGGCCCTCGGCAGGCCCTCGAGGCGGACGCGAATGGGCTCCGTCACCCGCGCCGGATAGCGGTAACTCCAGGCACCCTCCACCAAGACGCGGCGTGCGCGGCGATTGCCGGCCAATGTGAGGCCACCACGTTTGACCGTCTCGCCAGTCGAGCGCTCCGACGGTACCAGGCCAAGAAAAGCCATCAACTGTCGTGGATTGTCGAAACGACGGACATCGCCGACTTCGCTGACAAAGGTGACGGCAACAATGAAGGAGACACCACGCAGCGCCTGATAGGCCGAAACCACCGGCGCCATCGACCAGTTCGGCACCAACTCGGTGAGCTGGGCATCGAGCCGCTCCAGCCGGTGTTGTGCATCGGTGATCACATCGACCTGGTCCTGGAACACGATCTGCTGGGCCGGATGGTCGAACTTCTGCGCCGCAAGCCAGCGGGCATGCGCTGG
>NZ_JBBNAM010000100.1:0-1984 GCF_037994425.1 Phyllobacterium sp. | reverse complement strand
ACCTCGGCGGCGATGTGAACATGGTCTCGCTGATCTCGGCGCTACGTCGGGAGGAGCGCCGCCGGGCCGCTTCCGGAAGGGCAGACAGCGTCATTCCGATGCGCCCCGACCATGGCCATCTTCTGATTGACGACCAGACAAAGAAGGTCAACCCGGGCTATTCCTGCATCGGCCGGCTGAAGGGCCTGGCGGAGCTCCGAGGCGTGATTGCAGCGGTGGATCAGTTGGACGTTCAGACGGTATAGCTCTGGCCGCATGGGCGACACGGATAGCTGGCGGATATCGCGCATCTTTCGACTTACAGCGTGGTCACGCACTCCGGCGCGCATCGAGCGCATGACGCAGAGAGTTCTGCACGATCGATGGCGTTGCCGGCTTGCTGACCACACCCAGCGCTCCGTGAACACGGCCAACGACCGCCGCGGGGTTGCTGGTCATGAAGACCACCGTTATGCCAAATTCATCGACGAGCCGTTGACCAATCTCTGGGCCAGTCGCGCCGTCAGCCAAGTTGACGTCGACAAAGGCGATGTCAGCCTGTGGGGCTAGTGAGAAAGCCTGCCTTCTGTCGGTTGCGACACCGACGACATCGAGCCCCATGTCCCTGACTGTTGTTTCAAGATCTAGCGCAACGAGAAAGTCATCTTCGACGATCAAGACGCTTCCACGCGGGGCGCCGCCTGTCCGGCGTTGTGTTCCGACATCGCTGCCCATGATTGCCCCTTGTTTCTGCTTATTTTGCAACACTGGCTACGCTCAACTGCATGTTGGCGAGCAGATAACGGCGTTGAGGAGGATATGTTCCGCGCTGGGCCGGATTCGTTCGCCGATAGATCGCTGTTAACGCTAATAAACCGTTAAGGACAAATGTGAGGAGCAATAGAGGTGGCCGATGGGGAAAGACATGGCGGCTCAGATATCGAGCCCGCGCAATAGCATCCCTTAGCTGATCTCGGGCACCCTTGGCCCATTCCGAAACAACAGTTCGGTCGAGTTGACAACCGGTTGTGGAGTGCGGAGAGTGCACTCTGGACCAGCGCCAGTCACCTTGGGGGGACCTATGTCTGTACGCGCGTTTTTCGCCATAGCCGCAGTTGCTCTCGCCTTAATCACTCAAAGCCTTCCGGCATTTGCGGCAGACGCAAAACGCGAAATCCAGACAATCCAGGACGCCGATTACTTCGGCTTCGATCTGCGGACCGAACAGAACCTTACGCTGGATCAATGCAAGACATCCTGCATCGGTGACAAGTCCTGCAGGGCCTTCACCTATAATCCGAAGGTGAAGTGGTGCTTTCTGAAGTCCGACTTCAAGACGATGAACGCCTTCCCGGGTGCTATCGCCGGTAAGATCGTCGAGACTGCCGCCGCAAAGCCGGAGCCGGATATCGGGGCCGCGCCCCGGCTCGGCTTTCTCTCCGGCGATGTGATCCAGCAGGCGCGCGATAACAAGGCCAATCTTGAAGTGGCCGAGGACCAGCAGGGCCAGAGCGCCGACAGCCTGATCGCCAACGGCCGTCTCGACCTGACAGCAGGCAATGTCATTGATGCCGTGAAATCCTTCCGAAGTGCGCTCGCACTTTCCCCCGACAATGCCGATCTTTGGCTGGAAACGGCGCGCGCCGGTGACAGCTTTGCCAAGACCGACGACAACGATGGCAGCGAGATCTACGGACAGGCTGTGCTGGACGCGGTCAATGGCTATGAGTTGACACGAACAGCCTCTGCCCGTGCCGAGGCGCTTTCCGTACTCGCCGCCGCGCTCGACAAGAACACCAACTATCGCGCCGCACTCAATGCCTACAAGGCAAGCCTGGCACTCGTGAACTCGAAGGAGGTCCAGGCGGCCTTCCTGCTGCTGAAATCGACGCAAGGATTTCGCATTACCGAGCATACTGTCGATGCCGATAGTGCAAATCCCCGTATCTGCGCGACATTCTCCGAAACCTTGGTCAAGACGCAGGACTATACGCCCTTCGTGACG
>NZ_JBBNAM010000099.1:0-25275 GCF_037994425.1 Phyllobacterium sp. | reverse complement strand
GTTGTAGGATCCTTGGTTTTATTTGGCGAAAAGATTGCTTTTGTTCCGGTGAATAGTATCTGGAGCACAGGTTTGGGACTCAATGCCAATCACAGTGGTCCGGTGGGAAGGTAGAGTGTTTGGACGGCCGCTTTTGGGCCGATGCGATTCGGCAATGACAATTTTGATGGCATGAGCAAACGCGCGCCTCTACGACCTGCCCCGTCGGAGCGCCGATCCAGGCAAGCCAAGAAGGCGATCTGGATCTGATATGCTGTTTTTTCAGTCGACGTGAAACGGATATCGCGCTCATGAACGAGAACCCTCCGAAAGCTAAATCTGCCATCCCCGTTGTGTCTAGCCTCGCTAGTTTCGAGCCGCTGAGCGCGGCGGAAGCCAAGATCGTTGCGCGTCTGAGTTTCGGAGATTTCGACAGGCTTGGAGACGGATTGCGCCCGGAGCGGGAGGATCCAACGCGCACCGTGCGCGCGGAGCTTCTGCGCTTCCTCATCCTCGGCAATAGCGAATACCGTTCGCATGAAAAGGGGTTGAGGCTTAGCGGTGCATGGGTAACCGGTATTCTTGACCTTGAAGGTTGCCGGATTCCGCGCGACATAGGGCTCAAGGACTGCCGTTTCGAGGCTTCGCCGGTGCTGCGTTCTGCCATTATCGACAACCTTTTTTTGGATGGTTCGTCCCTGCCTGGCCTGCAGGCCGATCGTCTCGAAGCGCGAGGGGGTCTATCGATGCGCGGTGCGACTGTCACTGGAGAAATCCGTCTTTCCGGGGCGCGTATAGGCGGCAACATCGAGGTAGACGGCGCATCGATCGTCTCGCCCGGCGGCATTGTTCTTGACGCTGATGGATCAGAGGTTCGTGGTGCGATCCTGTTGCGTGGCGCAGACATCCGGGGGGGCATCAATTTTTCGGGCGTCCGGCTTGGCGGCGATCTCAACGCTGTCGGCGCACGGATTGAGCGTCCTGACGAAGTCGCCCTGAACGGGGACGCCATCGACGCAGGTGGTGACCTTGCCATGCGAGGGGCAACCATCGTCGGCGAGGCCAGCCTGCTGGGTGCTCGCTTCGGGGGAGACATCGATTGCACGTCGGCGACGCTCTCGCAGCCGGGCGGCTATGCACTGAGGCTCAATCGTGCAAGCGTCAATGGCGCATTCTTCCTGCGGCAGGGTGCGTCGGTTGATGGCGCGCTCGACCTGACGGCGACATCAATCGGTGCAATTGATGACGAACAGTCAAGCTGGCCAAAGGCGGGTGATTTGCTGCTAAACCGTTGCCAATACGGGGCGTTCATCGGCGGCCCCGTCGATGCGGCAAGCAGGCTCGACTGGCTGTCGCGTCAGATGCCTGAACGATGGAACGCGGATTTCTGGCCGCAGCCCTACGAACAGCTGTCGACGGTGCTGCGGGAAATGGGTCACGACGAGGATGCCCGCGCCGTTCTGATCACCAAGGAACGGTTGCAGCGGCGCGCACGACGGGCACGCGCAAGGAATCCGGCGCTGCGCGTCGCCTTGGCCACAACCGACGGCATATTGGCCGTAACTCTTCGCTATGGACGCCAGCCCCTCCTGGCGCTGCTTTGGCTGATCTTGTTTTGGGCGATCGGCACGGGCGTGTTCGCGTTCGCCGCAAAAAGTGGCGCCGTGAAGCCGAACAGCCCGGTCATTTTGCGTTCGCTCGAATGGACTTTGTGCGGTCTGGAGCGAACCGACAGCCGCTACATGCCCTCGAGCAGAGAGACCTTCACGGGCCGCGCGGCGACTGGAGAAGATCAGCTCTCCTGCTTCCTCAATCAGCCTGAAGCGGCCAGCTATCCTGAGTTCAACCCGCTCATGTATTCGCTGGATGTCCTGTTGCCGGTGCTGTCGATCGGTCAAAAGGAATATTGGAGGCCCGATCCGACAAAACCCAACGGCCAATTCATCCTGAAATACTATTTCTTCCAGTCGGTCGTTGGCTGGGCATTGAGCCTGCTGGCGGTCGCAGGGTTCTCCGGGCTGGTGAAATCGAAGTAAGTCGCTTGGCTCAGGTTGAGACCAGCAAAACACCACGGCAACAACAGCTGTCGCCGAAAGGTGCCTGTTTTGCGCCCCATGACGTCAACGTGACAGAGGGATAGGGCCCCGTAAAATCTCAGAAACGCCAGATCAACGGCACGATGAAAACAGAAACCACAAAGAACCAGATCAGCAGTGGCAAGCCGAGCTTCCAATAATCGCTAAAGGCATAACCGCCCGGGCCCATAACCATCAAATTCGTCGGCGTGGCGATCGGTGTCAGGAATGCCGCTGCCGCCGCTACTGCGGTGCTCATGAGCACCGGACGCGGCGAGATGCCCATCGCTGTGGCGGCCGCCACACCGATCGGGATAACGATAAGTGCGGTTGCTGTATTGCTGATGAGCTGCCCCATCACCGCCGTCAGGATGAACAATCCCGCAAGCAGCGCCACAGGACCGGCATCTCCGACGAAATTGACAAGATGTTCGGCCATCAGCTTTGCCGCCCCTGTTTCGACCATTGCAGTCGAAAGTGGCATCATCGCGCCGACGAGGATCACCGTCGTCCAACCGATGGCGCGATAGGCTTGCTCGACATTCATGATACCGGACAGGATAATCGCACCGGCAGCAAGCAGGCCAGACACGGCCGGCGGCACAATGCCGGTCGCGAGAAGGAAAACCATTGCAAATAAAATGACGATGGCCTGACGCGCGCCCGGTCCCATGGGAACGGCCTGACGACGAACCAACTCTGGCGAATTAACCACCAGGACATCAGGATCGTCGAGGTGAACGTCAAGGGCTTTCCAGGTTCCCTGTAGCAGCATGGTGTCACCAGCCTGTAGCACGGTTGCACCAGTGCCCTTGGCCGTGTTGACCGCGGCGATTTCCAAACCTGGGCGCTGCACTGCCAGAACGATCAGGTCGCCGCTTTCGGTAACCATACCCGGAAAGACGCTTTGCCCGATAAGACCGGAGCGTGGCGGAATGACGACTTCTGCAAGCCCAGAGCTGCGATTGAACAGCGTCTCCTCGCCTTGGCCGACTGCCTTCTCGTCGCGAAACGCAAGATGCATCTGCGCTGCGAATGCCGCTGCCGCATCGTTATCACCGCGTATCAGCAGATGGTCTCCTTCGGCCACGAGCGGCCTTCGCAGCGGCCCGGCCGTTTCACCCTCCTGTATAGCGACAAGCTGCAGCCCTGGATACGCGGATAGTTCGATCCCTGACGACGCCATGCCCACATAGGGCGAGCTTTTACGCACCCTGAGCTGGTAGATACCGCTGGCGAGCCCGTATTGCTCTACCAACGTTTTGGCGTGGCGGCTGAAATCGGCTGGCATGGTGGCGCCATTGCGTTCGGGAAGAAGCTGCTTTCCGAACAGCACGATGATCGCCATGCTTCCGGCCAGAAGCGGCACGCCGACAAGCGCGAACTCGAAGAAGCCGAAGCCGCCGACACCGGCATCGAAACCGGCCTCCGATACCAGCACGTTCACCGGCGTTCCCGTCAGTGCAAGCATGGAGCCGGCATGCGCGGCAAAAACCAGCGGCATGAGCAATTGCGACGAATTGCGTTTGAGGCGGACGGCAATAACAACCACCACAGGCAGAAGCGCTGCGACGGCGCCGTTGACGCTGATGAGGGCGGTCAGCAGCGCAACCAGCCCCATCGTCAGAAGCAATAGGCGTGCCCGGCTTTCTTCGCCAGCACCACGGATGAGCAACTGCCCGGCCCAGGCGGTGACCCCGGTGACCTCAAGCCCGGAGCTGACAACGAAAAGCGAGGCAATGAAGATGACCGCCGGATCACCGAAGCCGCCAAGCGCCTGGCCAAGCGTCAGCACGCCGCTTGCCCAAAGTGCCAACGATGTCAGCATGGCGACGACGACGACCGGCAGCTTGTTCGAGACGAACAGAACGACGGCAACGGCGATGATAGTCGCTATGTATGCTATCGGGCTCAATCACTCAGCTCCTCATTTGGCCCTGCTCGGGCTATCCAACCCGTCCCTTACATCAGGATCGTCTCAAGCAAATCCACCCGACGTCGACAAGGGCCATCATTGACCACAGGCCGCGAAGATTGTCCCCTCTCGGGCGACCACCGGCTGCCAGATGGCCCGCGGGACCATTAGTCATCGAGCGTCGCCATAAGTACGCCAATACGGCAGCCTTTTTCAAACTCCGAAAGGTTCACATACTCTTTGATGGTATGGATCTCGGCCTGGCCGGAGCCGATGGTGATGGTGGGGACACCATGTTTGTCGAGCCAGTTGGCATCCAGTCCGCCATTGGAGAAGACAAAGACTGGCTCGATGCCGAGCGTCTGCAGCGCCCTGGTTGCACGCTTCACGATTGGAGTGTCTTTACCCAGTTCGAACGGTGGATAGGATGCCACATGGCTGAATTTCAGCTCGGCGGTGTCGCCCGCATCATCTGTGACTTCGCTCTGCGCCTTGGTGAATGCATCTTTGTAGCCTCGGGCGATCTTGGTCGCGAAGGCGGATTCGGGACTGCGTGCCTCGCCCTTGATGAAGGCATAGTCGGTCACGACGTTGGTCGCGTCGCCGGCCGGCTTGTTGTCCTTGCCGCCGAAGATTCCGACATTGCTCGTGCCCCGACCGTCTGACTTGACGACCTTGCCGAACCAGCCTTGACGCCGCGCTTCGGCAAGTGCCATCGCTCCGACCATCGTTGCTGATATGCCCTTTTCGGGTGCGACGCCCGCATGCGAGGCGCGGCCGGTGATCTCTACTTCCCAATTCTCCTGACCGACAGCGCCGATGATCAGGTCGGATGCCATCTGGCCATCCACATTGATGCACATGACCGCCCCGCCGAGATCGGCAGGGTTTAGCTCGCGCGCACCATGCAGCCCGCTTTCCTCGCGTACGGTGAATAATAGCGTGATTGGAGGATGCGGCAGCTTTTGCTTGAGAAGCGTCTCGGCGACCACGACAAGAACTGCGACGCCAGTGCGGGCATCACCGCCGAGAGCAGTCGTACCGTCCGAGACGATGCGGTCGCCCTCGCGACGCGGCTTGGCACCTGCGCACAGCGGCACGGTGTCGAGGTGAGTGGAAAATAGAAGCCGCGGTCCCGGCCGCGTTCCGGGCAAATCGACGATCAGATTGCCCGTTTCCGTTGGCAGTGGAATACGCTTGTTGGCGTCGTCGAAACGAATGGCCGACTCCGGTACGCCGATCTTCTTCAAAGCGTCGCAGACGGCAGCGGCAATGTTGGCTTCCTGTCCGGTTACGCCCTCGACTGAGAGGAATCGCATCAGGTGATCTTCCGCCGCCGCGACGTCGAGGGGAATAGAGGTGTTGCTCATGATGTCCATCCGATCATTTGAGTTTAATCGCTGAGGTATCCCGGGTTCGCTAGAGGCCCCAGGGCAGCCCCAGGGCCTTCCAGACTGCAAACAGACCCGTCCACAGCACGAAAATCAAAACGACATAGGGCAGCATCAGCGAGACTATGGTGCCGACGCCCGCCGACTTGTCGTATTTCTGGGCGAAGCCGACGACGAGCGCAAAATAGGCATTGAGCGGAGTGATTGCGTTCATCGGCGAGTCGCCAACGCGATAGGCCGCAAGGACGGCTTCCGGCTCGACGCCGAGCTTCATCAGAAGTGGCACGAAGACGGGAGCGAAGATCGCCCACTTTGCAATTGCGCCGGTCAGCAGCAAGTCAATGATTGCGACCTCGACGATAAAGCCGATCAGTAGTGGCAGCGCACCAATATTGGCCGCCTGTAGCGCACCAGAAAGGCTAAGTGCCATGACGGTGCCTATGTTGGTATAGGTAAAGTAGGCAACGAACTGACTGAGGACGAAGAACAGGAAGATCGTACCACCCATATTCTTTACGGACTTCTCGATCGCCGCGATCACCTCCGTCAGTGTCCGCAAAGTGCCGGCGCCAATGCCGTATGTCCACCCTGTCACCAGGAACATGAGCATGATGAGTGCGATCAGGCCGTTCATGAACGGCGAGTTGCCGATCAGTTCGTCGGTTGTGGGATTGCGCAGCGGCGCGCCACTGGGGACAGTGAGCAGCAAGAACACCACCAGAAGGCCTATAAGCCCGTAGAGCGCAAACCTCAAACCGCGTGATTCCTGCTCGGACAGTGTTGCGCCTTGCTCTGGAATGCCTCCGTCAGCCGATGCCTCCGGCTTATAGTCTCCCAGTCGCGGCGCAATCATGCGGTCGGTGATCAATGCGATAAGGACAGTGAGGAAGATCACAGATGCGATGGAGAACCAGACATTCGACGCCAATCCGATCGATCGCTCAGGATCGACCAGCCGCGCCGCGTCGTTGGTGAATTCCACGAGGACCGCATCGAGAGGTTTGATGAGCATGTTGACGGTGAAAGCGCCGGCCACCGCGGCAAAACCGAGCGCCAGACCAGCCAGCGGATGTCGTCCGACTGCGAGATAGGCGACCCCGGCGAGCGGTATGAGGACCAGATAACCTGCATCGGCTGCAATACTTGCAAGGATGCCCACAAATGCCAGGATGTAAGTCAGCGCCCAGCGCGGCGAAACAATTACAAGCTTTCGTATCAGGGCTGTGACCAGACCGGATTCCTCAGCTACACCCGCGCCGATCATGGCGGCGATCATAAGTCCCACAGCTGTGAAACTCATGAAATTGGGAATGAGCGAGGAGTAGAGAAAGCGGATGCCCTCCACGTTCAGAAGGCTGCGTATCGCCGTAGAGGCAGTTTCGATCTCGTGTGTGTCGGGATTGATGCGCTCATAACTGACCGCCGCCCCGAAAGCACTCAGGATGGCTGACAGAACAATAACGATGCCGATCAGGATCAGGAAGATGACCACGGGATGGGGAACCATGTTTCCCACCTTCTCGACGCTGTCTAGAAATCTTTGCATCACGGTCTTTGATGCAGTATTGGCAGTGGCCATTTCATGCCTCCCATTAAGCCAACCGATAGCGCCCAATTGGTCGCAGGACATTAAGGTTCAGATGGTGCGTTTTCTGGGCGTGCTCAATTTGTGGTCGCAAAGACGATAAGCCATGGTCAAGATGCCGTCCCGGGACATTCCGCCAAAGCGACATAGAGATCGTTGGTAATTGATCAGCCAATGATCGCATCAGGTACTGATGCTCACGCCCCTTTTTCCATTGTCGCGTTGGCAAGCGACAAGCCGAACAATAAAAGCAGTTGCACCTCCTTCATTCCCCAGGTGAGGTCACCAATTTCGAAGCTCGCAACGGTTGAATATAGTGTTGCTTCAATTACCTGTGACCCGCAGGGAATCCCAAAACCAAGCTTTCAGTTCAAATTTCCCGGCTTTAATGCCGTGGTCCTGACTGAGGCATTCTCGTAAGCTTCACCGTCGTCAAATCAATTGTTATCGTTTCGCCACGGCGCGGTGTGCGTATTCAAGCCAAGCGTCCGTGAAATGAACCGATCCATGCGCGGGTTCTGTCAGCCGTAAGGTACGTTCGTTTTGTCGCCATCCCAACGTCAACTTTGGTTGCCCAGAGATATGCGCTGATGACGTTGACAATAACCCCGACCACCCTAACCCGTTTGATTCATTAAATTTGCGACAGCGGACGCGTGCTGGAGCATAAGCGAGCCGCAATTTTGCTCCGCGCAGGTTACCTGAAGTCAATCCGCCGCATGCGTGTTCTGAAAAGCGACTTTCGCCCCCCCGGAAATTGGGATTCCAAGCAGCCATTTGGGATTTCTGACCAATCACAAACCGCAGACAGGCGTTATAGTCGAAGTGCCCCTCAGACACACGCTTTGTCCTTTTTTTATGAGAGTTTCCTGGAGTGCATGAGAATGCTGGTTTCAGTGAGTAGGTCGATGCGAAGGGTGCGCGCGCTTTGCGCGCTGTGTGGCTTTCTGATGGCAGGCCCCATGCTCGCCGGTTGCCGGGATGAGCCCGAGGAGGCCGCCCCACTCATTCGCCCTGTACGAACCGTTACGGTCGAGGAGCGCAAGCTCGGCGACAGCGTGAGCCTTACGGGCCATGTCGAGGCTGAGAATCAGGTTTCCTTTGCGTTTCGGCTTGGCGGGCGTGTGATTGAACGCTTGGTCAATGTCGGTGATCCCGTCGAGCCGGGACAGATCCTGGCAAAGCTCGACCCCCAAAATGAGGTCAGTGCCCTGCGCACCGCACAGGCCAACCTCGTTGCTGCCGAAGGGCAGCTCGTCAAGACGCGTAACGCGTTCGAAAGACAGGAAGCCCTGTTGCGGCAGGGTTTTACGACACGCGCACAATATGATGCCGCGCAGCAGGCCATGCGCGCGGCGCAATCCCAAGTCGACAGTTCGCAGGCCCAGTTGGACAATGCCGAGGATCGCGTGGGCTTCACGGAGTTGCATGCCGATGCTGCCGGCAACGTCACTGCCGTTGGTGTCGAACCAGGCGAGGTTGTTCAGGCAGGGCAAATGGTGCTGCAGGTTGCCCGGCAGGATGGCCGCGACGCCATATTCGATGTGCCGGCGCAGTTTTTGCGACAAGCGCCGGATACGGTCGTCGTAGAGGTCGCCCTGACCGATGATCCAGCGGTCAAGGCCAAAGGACGGGTACGCGAAGTTGCGCCTCAGGCCGATCCCACCACGCGGACTTTCCGGGTACGCGTCGGCCTGAGCGACACGCCGGCGGCCATGCGCCTCGGCTCGACAGTCACCGGACGCGTGACGGTCGATTCATCGCCGGAGATCGCGATACCGGCCACGGCACTGACCAAATTCAACCGACAACCCGCGGTATGGATCGTGGATCAGGAAAAGAAGACGGTGTCGACGCGCAATGTCGAAGTCCTTCGCTTTGATCCCGCTACGGTCATCATTGCCCAGGGCCTCAATCCGGGCGAGGTCGTTGTGACCGCGGGCGTTCAAGCCTTGCACGATGGCCAGGAAGTTCGCTTGCTTGGATCGACCCAATGAATGGCTTCAATCTGTCAGCCTGGGCCCTGAAGAGCCGCTCGCTCGTGATCTACGCGATGATTGCGGTCGTTGTGGCCGGCGTGGCGGCGTTTATCAATCTCGGTCGCAACGAAGATCCTGCCTTCACAATCAAGACGATGGTTGTCAGGGCTGCCTGGCCCGGCGCAACGCTCGACGACACGCTTAAACAGGTTACCGAACGGCTTGAACGCAAGCTTCAGGAGATACCCGAAGTCGATTTTCTGCGCAGTTTTACCAATGCCGGCGTGACGACGATCTTCGTGAACCTCAAGGACGCCACGACGTCGGCGGAAGTTCCCGATGTCTGGTACCAGGTGCGCAAGAGCATTGGCGATATTCGCCCGACATTGCCGGCCGGCATTGTCGGGCCCGGTTTCGACGATGACTTTGGCGACACGTTCGGCATTATATATGGCTTCACGGCGGATGGCTTCACCCAGCGCGAACTTGCCGACTATGTCGATGACGCTCGCTCGCGTCTGCTGCATGTGCCGGATGTCTCGAAGATCGACGTGCTCGGCGCCCAGCCAGAACGAATTTTCATCGAATTCTCAACCGAGCAACTGGCTGGTCTTGGCATTGACAGGGCCGCCGTGATCGCCGCGCTGCAGGCGCAGAACGTGGTGAGCCCCTCGGGCACGCTGCGCACCGCGGACGAAAGACTGTCGCTGCGTGTCAGTGGCGCCTTCGATTCGGAAGAAGATTTGCGAAATCTCAACTTCGTTGCCAATGGGCGTCTCATCCGGCTGCGCGACATCGCCGAAATCCACCGGGCCTATGCGGATCCGCCACAGCCCATGTTCCGCGTCAACGGCAAGCCCGCCATGGGCCTTGCGATTTCCATGCGCGAGGGCGGCGATATTCTGGCACTCGGCCGCAATATTACCGCGGCAATGCAGGAGATCACGGCCGATCTGCCAATCGGCATCGACACCACGCTTGTCGCCAACCAGCCGCAGGTCGTCGATGATGCCATCGGCGAATTCACCACGTCGCTCTGGCAGGCCATCCTCATCATCATGGCTGTCAGCTTCATCAGCCTCGGCATACGCGCGGGTACCGTCGTCGCGCTGGCGATTCCACTATCGCTGGCGATGGTCTTTGCTGTCATGCAGATCGTCGGGATCGACCTGCAGCGCGTATCACTCGGCGCCCTGATCATTGCGCTTAGCCTCTTGGTCGACGACGCGATGACAACTGTCGATTCCATGACGACGCGCCTCGCACTCGGCGACGAAAAGGAAGAGGCGGCGAGCTTTACGTTCCGCACGCTGGCGGCCGCCATGCTGACGGGTACGCTCGTCACCGCCACGGGTTTTGTGCCGATCGGATTTGCGCGAAGTTCAGCAGGTGAATATACGTTCTCGATCTTCGCAGTTGTCAGTATCGCCCTCGTCGTCTCCTGGCTTGGCGCCGTGATTTTCTCACCCCTCCTCGGGGTCGCCCTCCTCAAGAAGCCCGAGAAAGCCGAAACGGGCAAACCGTCGATCATCCTTAGCTTTTTCCGCAGCCTACTCCTCGGCGCGTTGCGCCTGCGTTGGCTGACCATCGGTCTGACGCTCGCCTGTTTCGTCCTTGCGCTTCTCGCCCTTCCGTTCGTGCCACGACAGTTCTTCCCATCGTCGGACCGTCCCGAGCTACTCGTCGACATTAGGCTGCCGCAGAACGCTTCGATCGAGGCCAGTCAGAAGGCCTCAGATGACCTCGATGCGCTTCTCAAGGATGATCCGGATGTGGCCCACTGGAGCACCAACGTCGGGCGCGGAGCCATCCGTTTCTACCTGCCGCTCAACGTTGAACTGCCCAATGAGTTCTTCTCGCAGGCGGTCGTCGTTGCCAAGGATGTGCCGAGCCGCGAGCGGCTGCGTGCGCGCCTGGAGCAGGAACTGGCGGAAAAGGTCCCAAGCGCCATTTCACGCGTCTCGCTGCTGGAGCTCGGGCCACCCGTCGGCTGGCCCGTTCAATACCGGGTGAGCGGTCCTGATCCCAACGAGGTCCGCGAAATCGCCCAACGCCTGGCGCAGGTCATGGGCGCCAATGGGCAGCTCAAGCGGGTCAATTTCGACTGGATCGAACCGGCGCGCACGATCCGCGTTCACATCGATCAGGACCAGGCACGCCTGTTGGGTCTGAGTTCGCAGGCACTGGCCGCGGCCCTCAACACTGTGGTCTCTGGAATGGCCGTGACGCAGGTGCGTGATGACATTTATCTGATCGACGTTGTTGTCCGCTCGACAAATGAGCAGCGCGTCTCACTCGACAATCTGCGCACGCTGCAATTCCCGCTTCCAAACGGCCGCGCCGTTCCGTTGAGCCAGTTTGCGACTTTCGAGGTCGATCAGGAATTTCCGGTTATCTGGCGCCGCGATCGCGTCCCGACGCTCACCGTACAAGCCGACGTCGCCGCTGGCGCTTCGCCGGAAGCAATCGTTCAGGAACTTGAGCCGGAGATCGACAAGCTCAACGCGGGCCTGACCGGTCCCTATCGCATCGTGACGGGCGGTACAGTTGAGGAAAGCGCCAAGTCCCAGGCTTCGGTCATTGCCGTAGTGCCGATCATGCTGTTCCTGATGATCACAATTCTCATGATCCAACTGAAGAGTTTCAGCCGACTGTTTCTGGTGCTGAGCGTTGTCCCGATGGGTCTGATCGGCGTTGTGGGCTCGCTCTTCATCTTCAACAGACCACTCGGCTTCGTCGCCATTCTCGGTATTTTGTCGCTCCTCGGACTGATCGCAAAAAATGCCGTGATCCTGATCGAACAGATCGAGACAGAGCGGGCCAAGGGGACCGAGGTATGGAACGCAGTGATCGACGCCACCGTGTCACGGTTCCGTCCCATCATGCTGACCGCCATATCCACCGTTTTAGGCATGATCCCGATCGCCTGGACCATCTTCTGGGGACCGATGGCGATTGCGATCATGGGCGGATTGCTGGTGGCAACGGTTCTGACCCTGATTTTCCTGCCGGCTCTCTATGTGGCCTCATTCCGCGTCAAGGAACCGACGACGCGGAGCGCTGCCATGGAGCCGGTTGCCCAAAACCCGGCATAGGCTGAAAAGAAGACGAGGTTTCATCGACAGTGACAGATATCGCGTTTCCAGGTTTTGTCAGTCTGACGATAGCGATTGTCGTTTTCTTCATCGGCGCCGAGCTGAACGGCCGGATCGCTGCATTGCGGCAGTGGAATATTCCCGAAGCCGTGACCGGCGGTATGCTGGCGGCGCTTGCAACACTCATTGCCTATCGCGTTCTTGGAATTGCGATCTCGTTTGACCTTGCGGCACGGGACTTGTTGCTTCTCTACTTCTTTACCGGCATTGGCCTTAATGCGCGGCTTGCCGATCTGATCGCCGGTGGCAAGCCCCTGATCATCCTGCTTGGCCTGACGCTGGTCTATCTCGTCATCCAAAATGTCATTGCCGCGGCGAGCGCGGCGGCCCTCGGATTGCCTGAGGGCATTACCGTGCTCCTCGGTTCAGCTTCCCTGATCGGCGGACACGGTACGACGATTGCCTGGGCCCCTATACTCGTCGAGCGGTTCGGCCTCACCAACGCGATGGAAATTGGCGTTGCGGCTGCGACGCTCGGTCTTGTCATTGCAAGCCTGGTCGGTGGTCCTGTCGCAGGTCTTTTGATTGCGCGTTATCGGCTGAAAGGACCCGAGGCCGCGCTGTCGATCGGATTGTCGGATGACCCTGACCACCCAATGGAAGACGACCTCAACCACGTCACGCTCCTGCGGACCATTCTCGTTCTAAACGTTGCCGTCCTTATCGGCTATACGGTCGATGAGTTGTTGGCCGACCTTGGATTTCGGCTCCCCCTCTTCGTTGCCTGCCTGCTTACGGCGATTGTCCTGACCAACGTCGTTCCGCGGATCATGCCGATGCTCTTCTGGCCGACGCGCACCCGTGCACTGGCGCTTGTCTCTGACCTTTCGCTCAGCATCTTTCTTGCCATGTCGCTGATGAGCATGCAGCTCTGGACGCTTGGCGGGCTTGGCCCCTCACTGCTTCTGGTTTTGGCAATCCAGACAGTCGCTGCGATCGCCTACATACTGTTTGCCGTGTTCCCACTGATGGGCCGCAACTACGACGCCGCTGTGATTGCCGGCGGCTTTTCTGGCATAAGTCTTGGGGCGACGCCGACCGCCATCGCCAACATGACGGCCATCACGAAACTCCACGGCGCAGCACCGATGGCCTTCATCATCCTGCCGTTGGTATCGGCTTTTTTTATCGACATCGCGAATGCCTTCGCGATCGGTTTTTTCGTCAATTGAACGTACTGGCCATAATCGGATCAACGCCTGCTGCTGATGCGGCGCATATCGACAATGGGGCCATCCCTTTACCTGAGGGCGATCTCAAAGCGATTGCTGCCGCGCCATGCGCCTTCTCCAAGTTCGGTGGGCGGAGGAATGTATCGAAGCGAACTTGACCGAGACGATCGGCATTGAGGAGGTCGCAACGGCAGTTGGCGTTGGTGTGCGTTGTTTGCAGACGAGCTTCAGGCGAGTTCATTGCGGTTCGCCGCGCGAATTCCTGACGCGCATGCGCCTGGAAAGAGCCCGGCAACTGCTTTCGGTTTCAGGACAACAGGCTACCGTAACCGCCGTGGCGACGAGGCTGGGATTTTTCGAACTGGGACGATTCTCGCAGCTCTATAGTCGGCATTTCGGAGAGTCACCGTCGGCAACGCTCGGCCGGCTCGGTTCAGGTTCCGATCATTGATGTCGATGGTCCCATAACGATTGCTCCGGGGCGATAGTTTGACCGCTTGCCCGCCATCGACCACTTCTCCAGTTCTCAATGTTGCCAATCCGCAACAAGTCTGGCGCATTCCTTATCGCGCCGCGCAATCCGGTTTGTGGCCGGTCTCGATTCACGTAGCGTGGAATTGTGGATCGGAGGGGGGATTACCATGCGCAAAATCGCAAGGCACCTGAGCCTTATCGAGAATGCACTCGAACCGGGCGTTTCCGGATACCCTGCAACTCGACGATATTTCCGCATCCTCGCATGCACGACGCCTCTCGCTCTTGCGGCTGGCGTCGCCGAGGCACAGCAAGCACCGGATGGCGCCTGCCTGGTCGAGAAGGTAAATAAGAACGGCCAGTCAATCGGAAATCCGGATTGTCCCCAGCGTGGCAGCCTCTTCCGTATCGGCGGCAACAAAGACCTGCAGTACTTCCTGGTCCGGAGCCATCGCGCACCTGATGGCACGTTTTTGCTGCAATCGCAGAACGGCCAGTTCGATACCGGCCAGTTCCTACTTCGCGATGGTCACATTCGGCCCTTCATATCCAACGCGTCGGGCCAAGAACCACACGATCTCTATAACTTCGACCCGAACGATGGTGGCGGCGGTGGCAATGGCGGCAGCGGTGGTGGCACTGGTGGCGGCGGTGGCAGTGGCGGCAGCGGTGGTGGCACTGGTGGCGGAGGCGGTGGCAATGGCGGCAGCGGTGGCGGTGGTGGCGGAGGCGGTGGCAATGGCGGCAGCGGTGGTGGCACCGGCGGCGGAGGTGGCGGCAGCGGTGCCGACATGACGATCCCCGTGGACCGCAGCATCGAGCAGGCTATCACCGGCAGCGGCGCGCTGCCGATTTTCGTTGAGCCCTACACGATCACCGAGCGCCTCGTTGACTGGGGATTTGACGGGGGAGCCGCACAGCCGACGAGCGGGGCTGGTGAGAAGATTTACCGCGGCTGGTTCCAGGGCACAGCGTTAGGTTTCGACGATTCCCTCAGGGGGGGCGACGGGCACCTCGAACGGGGCATTTTGGGATTCGATATGGTGCAGCGCCCCGACCTGGTTCTGGGTGTCGCCGGTGGCTACGAGAACGCCAGTTCCGACGGGTTTGACGGCCAATCCAACGTCGATTTCGATGGCTACTTCGTCGGCCCGTTCGTGGCGTGGAAACCCGACCCCCATCTGGTACTCGACCTCTGGGCCGGCTATGCGCAAGATGACGTCGACAACAATACCGCCGGAATGCAGGGCAGCTACGATCTTGACCGAATCTTCGTTTCAGCCAACGCCACCGGGCGTTGGTTTGTGGGCGAGACCGAGATTCGCCCCAAACTTGAACTCTTCTATTCGAATGACGATACGTCGTCTCACAGCTATAGTCCGACGGAGGGGTCCGGCCTTCCAGAAAACCTGAGGCTTGATGTGGACGGGGGACACGACAACCTGTTCATCTCCACCCTCTCCGCCGAGGTGCGCCGGGAATACCGACTGTCCTCGGGCATCAGCATCACGCCTTATGCCCGTATCGGCATGGATATAATGCTCGACCGTCCGAATGACGGCAAGATTCTCGATGGGGACCTCAATATCGTCTCGACCTCGTCCGTGACGGGGAACATCCTTGCCGGCGCGGACCTGGTCTTTACGAGCGGCAGCCGGCTGGAAGGGCGTATCGCCTACAGTAAGATTGGGCAGGACGATCTCGACGTGTACGGCGGCCAGATCGCCTTCACCATCCCCTTTTGAACTTCGATGAGGGCCAAAGCGGACGTTGGTTTGTCGCAGAAGTTTGTAGCTTTTTTGTCGGCAGCAGCATGGCGGCACTTCCAACGACTTCTGGCCACTTGAAACGTCAATCGTGCATTCAACAGAACGTTACCCGTCGTTACTGTTACGTTACTTTCCTTTGTCACTCGCCTAACTAGGATTCTTCGTCTACAGGTTGTGAATTTCCTCGTCTGCAAGTTGTGAAAATCAAAGTTCGGGAGGACGGCATGAACTCTTCAAACAACAACGGTATCACCAGGGCGGAATTTCTTCGCGTAGCTTCGGCAGGTTTGGCTGTGAGCCTCGTCGGGCAATCCGGAAAGGCAATCGCCCAGGACGCGCCCCCTGTGCCTCGCACTGGCAGTGTTGCAAAACCGGCGACGCAAGCGACGCTGGAGTACAACGCCCTCTATCGCAATGGGCTCCCGTTCGATGATGTGCAAGACTTCAAAGACGCGCGTCGCGGACTTCTGGCGGCCCTCCCGGACCCGGCGATCATAAAAAATGCTGAAGGCGTTCCGGTCTGGGACCTCAGCGTTTATCAGTTTCTCGGCACATCGGAAGCGGATGATGCTCCGGATACGGTGAACCCTAGTCTGTGGCGCATGGCTAAGCTCAATATGCTCCATGGCCTCTTTGAAGTCGTCGACGGGGTATATCAGGCTCGCGGCTATGACCTCTCGGTGATGAGCATCATCCGAACCGACACGGGCTATATCGTCATTGATCCGCTGGTCAGCTCCGAGACGGCAGCCGCTGTCTGGAAGGAACTCGTTGTCCCGAAACTGGGCGACAAACCCATTGTTCGGTAATCTATACGCACAGCCACGTTGACCACTATGGCGGTGTACGGGGTCTCGTGAACCAAGCCGATATTGACGCTGGCAAAGTCAAGATCATCGCTCCCGAGGATTTCACCAAAGCTGCGGTCGGCGAAAACATCATCGCCGGAAATGCCATGAGCCGGCGCGCAAGCTACATGTATGGAAATCTGCTTCCACGGGGCCCGATGGGTCAGGTCGATGGTGGTCTTGGCAAGACAACTTCGACGGGGCAGATCGGCCTCGCGTTGCCAACGGATTGGGCGACTGAAACGGGCCAAAAAATAACGATCGACGGCATCGAACTGCAGGTGTTGATGGCTCCTGAATCGGAAGCTCCATCGGAGTTCATGTTTTATATACCGAAGTACAAAGCATTCTGCGCTGCCGAAGATGCCTGCCATACCCTTCACAATCTGTACACTCTACGCGGGGCAAAGGTTCGAGACGGCCTGCTTTGGTCGAAGTACCTCCAGCAGGCGATAGATATGTTCGGGGATGAAACCGAGGTACTGTTCACCTCGCACCATTGGCCGACATGGGGTAACGATCGGGTAGTCAGCCATCTGAAAAGCCAGCGCGACCTGTTCCGCTTCCTGCATGACCAGGTCATGCGGATGGCCAATAGCGGCATGACACCGAAGGAAATCGGTGAAGTCATCCGGCTTCCAGAGGGTCTTGCCACCACATGGGCATGCAGAAGCTACTACGGCACGGTCTACCACGACGCGGTTGCCCAATATAACCTTCGCCTCGGATTCTTCGACGGCGTTCCGGCAAACCTTCATCAGCTGCCGCCCACAGAGGCAGGTACGCGTTATGTCGACTTCATGGGTGGAGCCGACAACGTTTTGCGTATGGCCAAAGAATCCTATGACAAAGGAGACTATCGCTGGGTTGCCGAAGTGGTAAACCACGTTGTCTTTGCTGACGCCAACAACGTCGCCGCCAAGCAACTCCTTGCCGATACCTATGAGCAGTTGGGCTACCAGTCGGAGTCAGGGCCATGGCGTAACTTCTACCTGACTGGCGCGCGGGAATTGCGTGAAGGCGTGACCGAACTGCCAGTTCCGAATACCGCAAGTCCGGACACGATCAAGGCCATGCCGATCGACATGTTCTTCGACTTCCTCGGTGTTCGGCTGAACGGCGACCGTGCGGCAGGTAAGACCATTAGCATCAACATGGAACTGACCGACACAAACGAGAAATACCTCGTGGGTGTCGAGAATTCTGCCATCCATTATTCCAAAGATAAGAGCATGCCGAGTGCCGATGTTTCGATCGTCACGACCCGAGAGTCGCTAAACGACGTGATGCTTGGTATTTCGACCATGGAAAAACAGGTGGTGGAAGGCAAGGCCAAGCTTACGGGCGATCCGAAGAAACTGTCGGAGTTTGTCGGCCTGCTCGACAACTTCAACTTCTGGTTCAACATCGTCACTGCGTGAACCAGAAAAGAGCCCGGAGGGACAATGTGCACGATATGCGCATTGACAATCGAGTTTGCGGTTGAGCATCCGCAATCACTTGTCGTCGCAGTGGCCACACGACAGGCAATCGAGACTGGTCTGTTAACGGATTGCGACACAGCGGAGATGGACATGGTACAGTCGCGCCACCACGCGACTGTACTCATGACCAAAATTCAGCAGCGTCTCCGGGATGTTCTGCCGATTTCACGGCTGACGGCCCTTCCCAACTTCTTCGTTCTGATGATCGAAAGCAGAACTTGGGCATACTTCCATCCGACTCTCGCGGGATTTGACACGTTGGCAGACCCCGCACCTCCCACGCTTGAGCCCAGTAACGACCGCGAGCGCGATTCCGTGATCGTAATTTCGCAAGCGGCCGCTGAAAGCCTGGTGAACGGACAACTACCCTTCTCAACCGCTTTGCAGAAAGGGCTAACCATAGTGGACGCGCCCGTTTCGGAAAACAAGTCTATCGAATCTGCTTTGACTGTAGCGTACCCCGTTGGCCAATTCAGCAGGTTCGTCTGCACGGAAATTATATGAGTCTTTTCCGAGTGTCTGAACTATGCGGTCTTGAGCCGCACGTTCACAACTAGGAGAGGTTCTCCAGGACAAATCGGATTTCAACAGATTTGATCGTCTTTGTATCGACCAAAACCTGCGTTCAGGCCAGGCGAAAAAGACGGCATTTGCAAAGCACCTGGCTGATGAACCATTGGATGGCCAATAACAATGTGAAACGCAGCGGAATTGACATCGCGATCCCACGGGGTAGCTTGTCGATACCGTTGGTTGAGGGGAGCCCGGTTTGAAAGCTTTTATGTCAGTCCTGGCAAAGTCGTTCTCCGCCATCGGTCTTTTTGTCGGCATTCTCTTCTTTGCCGCATCCCTTACGCCAAGCCTCATGCCGCGCTCCTATCTGGTTCAGGGGGCGCTCTCAGGATTTTGTGCAGCGCTTGGCTATGGTGTGGGTGTTGCGGCGGTATGGCTCTGGCGTTATCTGGAAATTCCGGTACCCCGCGCGCGCATTCAAAAAGCCGCCAATTGGATCGCGGTCATTGTGTGCATCGGAACCGCAGGCGTTTTTCTGTGGAAGGCGGCCGAATGGCAAAATACGGTGCGCAGCCTCATGGGCCTTGGGCCGGTCGAAAGCGTCGAGCCGTTTGAGCTTGCGGCCATCGCCTTCGGCGTTTTTCTGGTGGTCGTCCTCTTTGCCCGGCTCTTCAGGCAGACGTTCCGGCTGTTCTCGCACTGGCTGAACCGCCTCGTGCCGCGCCGCGTGTCCAAGGTCATTGGTGGCGTTCTGGCCGTCGTACTCTTCTGGTCGGTGGCGCAAGGTGTCTTGTTTAGGGTGGTCTTGCGTGTCGTCGACACGTCCTTTCGCGAGCTCGATGCCAGGATCGATGACGGCTCAGCGCGCCCATCGGACCCTGCAAAACCCGGCGGTCCGGGCTCGGTCCTCGACTGGCAGGACCTCGGACGCCAGGGCCGCGCCTTCATCGCTTCCGGACCGACCGGCACGCAGATCGGCGATTTCTTCCATGCAAACGCGCTTAATCCCGTTCGTGTCTATGTCGGGCTGAATTCCGCCGAAACCGTCGATGAAAGGGCGCGCCTTGCACTTGAGGAACTGAAGCGTGATGGCGGGTTCGAAAGATCGGCGTTGATTGTCATCGTTCCGACGGGAACTGGATGGGTCGATCCCGAGGGAATCGACACCGTCGAATATCTTCATCATGGCGACATCGCCAGCGTTGCAATGCAGTATTCCTATCTCTCAAGCTGGTTATCCTTGCTGGTGGAACCGGGCTATGGCGCCGAAGCCGGTCAGGCACTCTTTCGTGAAGTATATCGCTACTGGGTCACGCTTCCGCGCGACAGCCGCCCGAAGCTCTATTTGTATGGCCTGAGCCTTGGCGCGATGAATTCCGAACTTTCCGCCCATCTCTACGATATTATCGGCGATCCCTTTCAAGGGGCGTTGTGGAGTGGGCCGCCCTTCCAGAGTCGCATCTGGAACACGGTGAGCACTGACCGAAACCCCGGCTCACCTGCATGGTTGCCGCGCTTTCGCGACGGGTCGATCATAAGGTTTACCAACCAGAACAACGCGCTCGATATTCCTGGCGCCGTCTGGGGCCCGCTTCGCATCGTCTATCTGCAATATGCCAGCGATCCCGTGACCTTCTTTGATTTTCACGCGCTTTATCGCGAGCCGGAATGGATGAAGAGTCCGCGCGGTCCGGATGTCTCGCCAAGTCTACGCTGGATACCGGGGGTTACAATGCTGCAGCTCCTGTTCGACATGGCCATCGCGACAACCTCGCCGATGGGATACGGCCACGTCTACGCCCCGGAGCATTATATCGACGGTTGGCTTGCCGTAACCGATCCACAAGGCATTCGGCCGGAAGATATTTCTCGATTGAAAACGTTTTTCGGCGAACGGTCGCGCAGCGACGTCAATCCGCCCCCGGGCGATTGACCCGTCGGCCAAGTGCTTGCGCGCTTTGATCGAAAAAGAAACACAATGCATGTCTCTGGGATTTAGGGCTAATCTCTTGGACGCGCTCGGCACGATATAGTTTTTCTGCAGCGCGTCCCAGCGTTGCTCATGAATGAGTTGGAGGCAACATGTCTGATCTGATTGTGATCGTCTATCCCACCGAAGCCAAAGCCGAAGAGGTGCGCAATCGCCTTATCGCACTCCAGAAAGAATATCTGATAACGCTCGGCGATGCCGTCATCGCGACCAAGACGGATGCCGGCAAAATCAAGCTCAACCAAATGGTGAGCACGACGGCAGCCGGCGCCGTATCCGGCAGTTTCTGGGGCTTGCTCATTGGCGTCCTCTTTCTCAACCCGCTGATCGGGGCGGCAGTCGGTGCCGCGTCGGGCGCCCTTGGCGGGGCGTTGACGGATGTCGGCATCAACGACAACTTTATGAAGGAGCTTGCGGCCAGTATACAGACCGGCAACGCCGCACTGTTCGTGCTCGTGCAGTCAATGACTGCCGACAAGGTCCTGAAGGATATTTCCGGTTACGGCGGCGTTGTTCTCAAGACCTCGCTGGATGAGACCAAGGAACAGGTCCTACGCGATGCACTGCAAAAGGCGACGTCGTAACCCTTGAGACCGTAGAGCGCACGGGACTTTATGTGGTCACAGCTGGACCATCGCGATCATCATCGGGATGGCTTGGGCAGCCGCCGGGGAATGGCCATTGCCCACCTGGGCCAAGGGACTTCGCCCGGCGCTCCGAGGCGCTGTGACCGGCACCCTCGCCGGCTACATGCCGGTCATTCTCGTCGGTTGGTATTGCGGGACCTTTTGGCGGGGTCTTTCTCACTCTCATCATTGGCATTGGGCGAAGTGCCCCGCGCAGCGAGACGGATTTGAGGTCAACGGTTGGTTCGGGCAAGGGGTGGGTAAGAAGGGATGGTAGTTCATAATCCAAAACCGATGATCGGTTACCTTGCGACCGGTATCCTCGTTCTCGCGCTGCTCCGCTTCGGACAGGCAATTTTCGTTCCGCTTGTCTTCTCCCTATTCGTCATTGCGCTCGTTGGACCGCTGCAGATCCGGTTGCAGCGCTTTATGCCGCAACTTGTTGCCCTGCTCGTGACGCTATCCTCGACGATCTTCATCATCATCGCCGTCGGATCCTCGGTGACCTGGGGCTTAAGCAAGCTTGGTCAATGGCTGTTCGTCAATGCCCGCAGGTTTCAGGATATCTATGTCCACTGGACCGACTGGCTGGAAGAACACGGTATTGCCATCGCCGGTCCCCTTGCCGACCGTTTCGACGTGACATGGCTGGTCGGCTTTACCCAAGGGCTGGCCGGGCGCCTGAACAGTTTTGCTGGATTTGCGTTGCTGGTCTTTGTTTTCGTCATGCTCGGCCTCCTGGAAATAGAGGATTTCGGCAAGCGGCTTTCTTCCCCCGCGGTCCAGCCACAGGGCATGAAAATGCTCCATGCCAATCGCGAAATATCAACGAAGCTGCGCCGGTTCATGCTTGTGCGCACGTTTGCCAGCGTCCTGACCGGCTTGATCGTCTGGGCATTTGCCTATTTCGCCGGTCTGGAACTGGCGGCCGCCTGGGGCGCCATTGCCTTCACCCTCAATTACATACCATTCCTCGGGCCGTTCGTCGCAACCTTCCTGCCGACGCTTTTTGCCATAGGCCAGTTTGATTCCTGGCAGATGGCTCTTGCGGTTTTCGTCGGACTGAACCTGATCCAGTTCCTGATAGGAAGCTATCTTGAACCGTTGCTGATCGGCACATCGTTGGCGATCTCGCCTTTTGCAGTGATTTTTTCGGTGTTCTTCTGGAGCTTTATGTGGGGTGTGCCGGGCGCGTTCATTGGCGTGCCCATTCTCATCGCCTTTATTATCTACTGCGACAAGTCGCCCGGGGCGAACTGGATTGCCGTGCTCTTGTCGGCAAAGTCCCATGCAAGTTCCGACAAAGCTTCGACCTGATATCCGGCGCTCGCGCGCATGGCGCAAGTTATGCAACCCGTTTCGTAACAGTTACGTACTGAACAGACTGCAGCGGTTGTGCAATACTTAAAAAGACAAGCATTCGTAACTGCGTGGTCCTCACTCCGGTGACTTTTTTGGAGTAGCAATGCCTGTACTTCCCCCGACAAAAATCGTGCGATGTATTATCATGAGCGGATCAAACAGCGAGGCAATGCCCCCTCGCTGTACGTCGTGCAGTTACGGCGAATGGTGAAGTCATGAACGCTCATGATCGTACCTTACCATCGGATGCTCCGCTCGATCCGAGTTTCGCACCCACAGTAGTGGCCGCTGTTATCGATTGCCCTTCACCGCACTCGAAGCGGCCATCCTCGGGCCTCTCCTCTATCCCCACGTTCAAGTTTGACACCAGAGGCGTGCCGATTGACCATCAGTATGACACTTGGCGCAAAAGCTTCTCGCCCATGCTCGAATTTGGCGAGCGCAAGGACACGTTCAGCGGCTTTGAAGGAAAGCAGACAGTCTGGGATCTTGGCAACCTTGCCTTCTCCCGGATCAGGACGAGGGCGCTCGAGTTCGCAAGCATCCCGGGTCACACGCGAAGGGAAGCGCTCGATCACTGGACATTGACCCTTCCACTCGATGGAATGATCAGCACGGTTGGTCCGGCAGGAAGCTTTCAGGGCGGCGCCGGTATCGTCCAGGTCCATTCGCTCGGACGTTGGTTTGAAGGGACGGCCACCGACAGCGACATGCTGATGCTGTTTGTTCCCCGTGACTTCTGCGCCGAGGTAGCACAGGTCCTCGGCGCTGCCGAGTTCTCGCTCGTCGACACGGCGATGGGGCGGCTGTTGTCCGACTACTTTATTGGATTGGCCAAGCGGTTGCCTTCGGTCGCGGCAGACAACCTTCCGGAACTCGTGGGGGCGACGCGGGCGATGATCCGGGCGTGCGTTTTGCCGTCTGCCGGCACTATCGAGGAGGCTGAGGCACCCATCGTACGTGTCCTGCTTGAAAGGGCACGGGGCATCGTGCATGCAAAACTGTTCGACCCATCGTTCAATGCCGAGGTCCTCAGTCGCGATCTTGCTATTTCGCGCACAGGGCTTTACCGGATGTTCGAGCCGTTCGGCGGCGTCATGCACTACATTCAGCATCAGCGGCTCCTCGATGCCCACGCGGCATTGGCGGACCCCAACGACAAGCGCCGTATCATTGAGATCGCCGAGCAGCGGTGTTTTAGTGATGGCGCAGAGTTCAGCCGGGCCTTCAAGCGGGAGTTTGGCTATACGCCAAGCGAAGTGCGGGCTGGTCGCAGGAGCGGTATGCCGAGCAGGCCGCCGGCAGGTGAACTAACCAGCGCTGCCCCGGAGGAGCGCCTTGGATTGCTCCTGCGCAAGCTTCACGGTTGACCTGACAACAAGCGATGGGGTTTTCGATGCGTCATGATGATCTGGATGAGCGGTTAAGAAAGCTCGGCGTCAATGTCGGGCCCTTCACATTCACCGTCTTGTTTCTGATCGGCCTTGGCGTCGCGATGGCTATTGGCTGGCTCTTGTACTAGCGCTGGCCGGGGCGCGGCAAGGCGGTCGATTGCGTGCCCGCTGTCAACTGCGTGTGCTTGGAGCTGAAGGGGTGATAATTGCGATGCCGGAAAATGACGACAGGAAGCTTGCCATCGAGGATACGCGATTTCGGCGAAATACCGTCGTTGCACTCACCCATCCGATCAACAACCGGGCCCTTGGACTTTTCTGACTGTTTTCCGTCATTGCCCTTGCCACGGTGACCGGCGCTGTCGCTCGCTGCGGGTGAAGTCTCGCCAGAGGTCGGCTGGGAAGTTGCATCGCTGACATTGGTCCTCGTCTGGGCGTCCTGGCAATGCTTTCGTGCTCTTGAAGTCGGGGACATCGACCTGCCGGGGCGTGACGCTGAATTCTGGCTCGCCAACGCCGATAGCGGCAACGACCGACCGACAATTTCTCGCCGTTACCTCGAAGTTTTCAAGGAACGGCATCAGACCAATCGCAGCGTAAGCGAACGGCAGACGCGCGCGCTCAGGAGAGCAAAGCTGGGGGGAATCATAGCAACATTGATTGGCACCGGCGTGGGCGCGATCCTTGGCTTCTTTCAAATAAATTCCGTTTGAACTTCCGTACGATCGCGCACTGTGGCATTGGTCGTGATGGCGAATTGGATATCCACCCTTGTGTTGCCTCGAAGCGTTGTGATTCTGCGGACAATGGTACTGGTGCTTGTGGCGAGCGGCGTTGTGGCCTGCGCGTCGCCGGCCCGGGGTGTGCTCACGCCCGTGAGCCCGCCCCCGTCTGACACGGCAAAGGTCGATCTTCTCGTTGCGACGACCCGAGCGCCAGCGACACAAAAGGGTGTTTTCTTTAGCGGAGAGCGCGGCGACGCCCTTAGTCTGGCAAATGTCGTCGTCTCGATTCCGCCCAACCGCAAGCCAGGAACAATCCAATGGCCGCGCCGGCTTCCTGGCGATCCTGAGCGAAGCTTTGTCACCACGGCTGTCGACACCGTCAATATCCGGGACATTCGAACCTGGTATCGATCGCATGCGGTGAACAGCCGACGCGTCCTCATCTTCGTTCACGGCTTTAATACGCGGTTTGAAGATTCGGTCTTTCGATTTGCGCAAATTGTCCACGATTCGCGCGCCGAGGTGACGCCGGTCCTGTTTTCCTGGCCATCGCGTGGGGCTTTGCTCGACTACAACTACGATCGCGAGAGCACCAATTTTTCTCGGTCAGAATTGCGCTATGTCATTCAGCAGGCGGTCAAGAGCCCGGACGTATCCGAAATCACGATTGTGGCGCATTCGATGGGCAGTTGGCCGGTAATGGAGGCCTTGCGTGACATAGCGATGCTGGACAGGCGGATATCACCCAAGATTACCGACGTCATACTAGCTTCGCCGGACCTCGATATCGACGTCTTCCGCAAACAACTGATCGATATCGGGCAGGAAAGACCACATAT
>NZ_JBBNAM010000098.1:0-18163 GCF_037994425.1 Phyllobacterium sp. | reverse complement strand
CCACCTGTGAAGTAGCCGGGTCCACTGCGGTGGGCGATTAAGGTTAATAATTGGTTTCGATTGAGCTACGGTTCCGGCTGTGTGACAAAGCTTTCATTGGAGTTTGCACATTCAGATGCTCATGAACTTGAGGCCGCTCGCTTCCCGCTGAGCGGCCTTCTTTCTTTCGACGCTTATGCTTGGCGATACGCCTGGAACCGGATAGCCTGCCACTAGCGATGACAATGGGGCAGTGCATGAGCGACCGAGCGGATATTCAGAACAACACCACCGGCCGCGAGCCAGTATTCAACATTCCCGGCATCATCCTCGCAATCATGGGGCTATGCGCCGTCGTCTACGTTGTGGATGCCTATGTGCTGGATGAACAGCAGGCCAGCACGTTGCTGTTGGACTTTGCGTTCATTCCCGCGCGATTCTCGCAATATGGCGGGGTTTATTCACCGGCGGCCTGGCTGACGACGGTAACCTATTCTTTCATGCATGGCAGTTTCGCCCATATTGCGCTCAATATGATCTGGCTCGCAGCTTTCGGTTCACCTTTGGCAGCGCGGATAGGGCCTTTGCGAACGACGTTGTTCTGGATTGCCACGGCCCTTGCGGCGGCCTTGACGCATTATGCCGTCTACCCCGACAGCATGACGCCGCTTGTCGGTGCTTCGGGAGCGGTTTCTGGGATGATGGGTGCTGCTGCCCGCTTTGGCTTCCGCCGCTCGACCGCGCGAAATTCCGCGGCTTTCGTTGGCGACATATTACCCATCGCCGTGGCGTTGCGGATGCGGATGGTCATTGTCTTTCTCGGCGTCTGGTTTGTCACGAACGTCGTCACAGGCGTGCTTTCCGTCGGTGCCGATGATTCTGCGACAATTGCCTGGGAAGCGCATATTGGCGGCTTTCTGGTGGGTTTTTTCGGCATATCCCTATTCGACAGGCCGGATCGCGGTCGTAGAGACGCAGATCTGTTGGTATAATTGCTCAGCGGTTGCAATAGGTGCAACTTACGCGCACCATGAGTTAGGTCAGGACCTTCGGATGTAGTTAGGGGATTTTCGAGGGTCAGATGTCAATTGTGCAAGGAGGATGTACATGACAGTCAAATTGATACTCGAACGCAAGGGTTACGACGTATTCAACACGGCCCCGGATACCACCCTCGCCGAAGCGGTTTCCATCCTCGCCAAGCACAAAATAGGTGCGATTGTCGTCTGCAACGACAAAAAGGCGATAAAGGGCATTCTTTCTGAACGCGATGTAGTGCGGGCGATCGCTGCGGACGGCGCCGATGCGCTGGCAAGGCCAATCTCCGATATCATGACCGCAAAGGTCAGCGTGTGCAGCGAACGCCATACCGTCAATCAGGTCATGGAAATGATGACGCGAGGACGCTTCCGCCACCTTCCTGTCGAAAAAGACGGGCAATTGCACGGGCTCGTCTCGATTGGTGACGTCGTCAAGCTTCGCATTGAAGAGGTTGAACGCGAATCGGAGGAAATCCGGACCTATATCGCAACCGCGTGAAACTCGTGCAGGACGGCTAGAACACCAGCTTCTGCATGCGCTCTAATTCGCCAAGGCGCGCCATGGTCTCTTCATAGCCGAGTTTGATCGCTTCGTCAGCGCGATGGAACTCGGCCAGCCCGACGTGGCCGATTTTCGGCAGCAGCGCGATATCCGGCGGATCGCCTGCCATGCGCGCCCGTGAGATGCGGTCTTGGATAATATTGAACGCCTCCATCATCACCCCGGTGATGCCGAGCCTTTTGGAGGCGGAGCGTGCTGCTGCGATCTCGCCATCGCCTGTCGCCGACGGCGGGCCTTCAGCGGCATGCTTGATGACGGCCGCGCGACCAAATTGATCGTAATGAAGGTTGACCGCGACGACGAGGGGTTGCTCGTGGGCACGGCATACCGATACCGGAACCGGATTGACCAATGCCCCATCGACCAACGTCCGGCCGTTGCAATCGACGGGTTCGAATACGCCGGGGAGAGCATAGGACGCGCGCATCGCGGTGATCAGGCTGCCGCGGGTCAGCCAGATTTCGTGGCCGGTGTTGATTTCGGTGCACACGGCGATGAACGGTTTCCCAAGGTGCTCGATCGAAAGCTCTTCTAGATGCTCACGCAGGCGCCTATCGAGCTTCATGCCGCCGAAGAGGCCATTGCCGCGAAAACGCAGGTCAAGCAGGCTGAAGATGCCGCGCTTTGTCAGGCTGCGCGCAAAATCTTCCAGCTGGTCGAGCTTTCCGGCGAGATAACATCCGCCGACCAGCGCCCCGATGGACGTTCCGGCAATCATGGAAATTTCGATTCCCGCCTCGTCGAGCGCGCGCAACACGCCAATATGCGCCCAGCCACGCGCCGCTCCGCCGCCAAGCGCCAGGGCAATGGGGGTTTTCTTGTCTCGGGGCTGCTCTGGTGCAATCAATTGCACGCCCGGGCTATCACTAATGCCGATCGATTCTGCCGCGCGTAACCGGCGCGATGCCCATTCGAGCATGGCACACACTCCTGACGTCGTACTGACTCATTATCCCTCTACATTGGTATCCAAAGGATAAATATTGCGGAATTGTGGCCCCTTAGCCAATCAAGGAAATAGGATTACAAAGATCGATAATGGCGGTTACGAGGCATAGAGACTTTTCCGTCCATATTGGCCCTATGGCTAAGGAAGCTCTACTTTGTCTCTAACTGCACTACCAATGATGATGTTCCGTTCGTGGTGACGACCTGGCGATAAAAGCAGGAACGGCGACCCGTGTGGCATGTCGGACCATCGCCAGCGACCCGAACCTTGAGCCACAGTGCGTCCTGGTCGCAATCGGTGTGCACCTCCACGACGGTCTGCAAGTTTCCCGATGTTTCGCCTTTTTTCCAGAGCGTGTTGCGCGAGCGCGACCAGTAGTGGGCAATTCCCGTCTCAAGGGTGAGGCGCAGTGCTTCAGCATTCATATGGGCTACCATCAGCAGATGGCCGTCCTGGGAATCGGTGACGATGGCGGTGATAAGGCCGGACGAATCAAAGCGCGGTGCGAACACCGCGCCCTCTTCATTCTGATGCTTGTCAGCGAGCGGTTCGGAAAACTCGGTCATCGAATGGTTCTGACTAGCGACCCCTGACGAGCGTCATGAAACGGACCTGTTCGTTGACATCGGACTTATAAGCCCCGGTGAAAGTCGTCGTCGTCGTTGTCGAACCGGATTTGCGGATACCGCGCATCGACATGCACATATGTTCCGCTTCGATCATGACGGCAACGCCCCGCGGTTGCAGCGAGTCCTGGATGGCATTGGCGATCTGGGCGGTCATGCTCTCCTGCGTTTGCAGGCGGTGCGCATAGATATCGACCACGCGTGCGATTTTGGACAAGCCCACAACCTTCTCTCCATCCGGCAGATAGGCAACGTGCGCCTTGCCGATTATGGGCACCATATGGTGCTCGCAATGGGAGAAGAACGGAATGTCTTGAATGAGGACGATATCTTCGTAGCCCGCGATCTCCTCGAAGGTACGACCGAGTACTTCCGCCGGATCCTGTCCGTAGCCGGAAAACAGCTCCCTGTAGGCCTTGGCCACGCGTTCCGGCGTATCGAGCAATCCCTCACGGTCCGGATTGTCGCCGGCCCAGAGCAGGAGCGTACGCACTGCGTCCTCGGCTTCCTTCTGGGTGGGGCGTTTGGTGTTATCCTGCTTGGCCGTAGCTGACTGCAAGTTCTTAATTACCGCATCCATCGCGATCTCCCGTAGCCGCCCTCAAAGGAGCGACGAGTTAAACGGCAATACACGATAGTCGTTCCAGCGAACGGACGGTGTATTGAAGCAAGCGCTGTCAAATTTTGCCAACGCCACCAGCACCTTACCGAATGACAGAATTTAATCTATTCGACTTTGTGCTAGCCTACTCACATACTATATAGAAATCGCGTACAGAATTCATAGGGTAAAAAGATACTGATTGACGCAATTGCGATGAACACTGTGTCGAGGAACAGGCATCCATCATGATCAACGACGTCTATAACGGACGGATTCTCGAGTTCGCCGGGAATATTCAAAGGGTCGGCCGCCTTGAAAATCCGGATGCTACGGCAACCGCCCATTCGAAATTGTGCGGCTCGACGGTTATCGTCGATTTGAAGATGAAGGATGGGGTTGTTTCCGATTTCGCCCATGACGTCAGAGCTTGCGCCTTGGGGCAGGCTTCCTCTTCGATCATGGCACGGCACGTCATCGGTGCATCTGCGCAGGAATTGCGCGATGTGCGCGATACGATGTTCAAAATGCTGAAAGAAAACGGCGCGCCGCCCGAAGGCCGTTTCGAGGATCTCAAGTTTCTCGAACCGGTGCGCGATTACAAAGCGCGGCATAATTCAACCATGCTGACGTTTGACGCGGTGGTCGATTGCATAAATCAAATCGAAAAGAAGACCGCCGAGGCCGCGGCCTGAAACAGCATCATGTGCGACCAGCCTCTGCGCGACCACCTCCCCAAATCACCCCCGCGCTATTCCCGAAACTGGAGCGGACCTTGGCGAAAGACGCCCGGCCGGCTCCTCGGGACAGGGCTGGTGCGTCTCTATCAACTCACATTGTCCGGCTTCATCGGTAATTCCTGCCGCCACCTGCCGACCTGCTCGGAATATGCCTACGAGTCGATTGCCCGTTATGGACTTTGGCCGGGCGGCTGGATGGGATTGTTCCGGGTTCTACGCTGCGGTCCGGGAGGAACGCACGGGCTCGACCCTGTACCGACGACGCTGGATGAGCGCTATGTCTGGTATATGCCTTGGCGCTACTGGGCGATCGCCTCGCGCAAAAGCTGAGGCAGGGGTACTTTACGCCAGACGAAACAGGCTTTAGAAGTCCGCTCGCCGGACAGGAAGTCCGGTTGTTCAACACCACCCGCAATCGTTGGCGGGACTGGATAGGAGTAGATGTATGTCCCAGGCAGTTGCAAAGACTGTATCCCTGCGTTTCCCCGATGGCTCCCAGCGCGATTACGACGCTCATTTGACCGGCGCGGAACTTGCAGAATCGATTTCCAAATCACTTGCCAAGAAGTCGGTGGCCTATGCCGTCGACGGCGTCGTGCGCGATCTTTCCGATCCGCTTCAGAAGGGCGGCACGGTCGAGATCCTGACGCGCGACGATCCGCGCGCGCTCGAACTCATCCGGCACGATTGTGCCCACGTCCTCGCTGAAGCAGTTCAGGAGTTGTTTCCGGGAACACAGGTTACCATCGGACCTGTTATCGAGAATGGCTTCTACTACGACTTTGCCAAGAATGAGCCGTTCACGCCCGACGATCTGCCGTTAATCGAAAAGAAAATGCGGGAGATCATTGCCCGCAACAAGCCGTTCACCAAGGAAATCTGGTCGCGCGAAAAGGCGCGCAAGGTTTTTGCCGAGAAGGGCGAGACCTACAAGGTCGAACTCGTCGACGCCATCCCGGAAGGTCAGGACCTCAAGATTTACGCGCAGGGCGATTGGTACGATCTCTGCCGCGGTCCGCACATGGCCTCGACGGGGCAGATCGGTAACTCGTTCAAGCTGATGAAGGTGGCGGGCGCCTATTGGCGTGGCGACAGCAACAATCCGATGTTGAGCCGCATCTATGGAACCGCCTTCGCCAACGACGCCGATCTAAATGCCTACCTGCACATGCTGGAGGAGGCGGAAAAGCGCGACCACCGCCGCCTCGGCCGCGAAATGGATTTGTTCCATTTCCAGGAGGAGGGCCCGGGCGTCGTCTTTTGGCACCCCAAGGGCTGGCGCATGTTCCAGAACCTTGTCAGCTATATGCGCCGCAGGCTCGACAGTCATGGCTATAGCGAAGTCAACGCACCCCAGGTACTCGACAAATCCCTGTGGGAGACATCGGGGCACTGGGGTTGGTACCGCGACAACATGTTCAAGGTTACGGTTGCCGGCGATGAAACCGACGATGAGCGTGTCTTCGCCCTGAAACCTATGAACTGTCCGGGACACGTGCAGATTTTCAAGCACGGCCTGAAGTCGTACCGCGATCTACCGGTAAAACTTGCCGAATTTGGCAACGTGCACCGCTACGAGCCGTCAGGAGCGCTGCATGGTCTGATGCGCGTACGCGGATTCACGCAGGATGATGCACATATCTTCTGCACGGACGAACAGATGGAGGCCGAGTGCCTGCGCATCAATGATCTGATACTGACGACCTATGCTGATTTCGGCTTTGAGGGTATCACTGTGAAGCTGTCGACGCGTCCCGACAAGCGCGTCGGTTCGGATGAGTTGTGGGATCGTGCCGAGGCGGTGATGAGCAAGGTGCTCAACACGATCGAAGCGCAGTCGGGTGGCAAGATCAAGACGGCAATCAATCCGGGCGAGGGTGCTTTCTATGGCCCCAAATTCGAATATGTATTGCGCGATGCGATTGGCCGCGACTGGCAATGCGGAACGACCCAGGTCGATTTCAACCTGCCGGAACGATTTGGCGCCTTCTATATAGACTCGACCTCGGAGAAGAAGCAGCCGGTGATGATCCACCGCGCAATCTGCGGCTCGATGGAACGCTTCCTCGGCATTCTGATCGAGAATTATTCCGGACACATGCCGCTGTGGTTCGCGCCAGTACAGGTTGTTGTGGCGACGATCACCTCCGAGGCCGACAGCTACGGCGCGCAGGTCGCTAAGGAACTGAAGGCGGCCGGCCTTCAGGTCATCACCGATTTCCGCAACGAAAAGATCAACTACAAGGTGCGCGAGCATTCCTTGCAGAAGGTTCCGGTCATTCTCGTCTGCGGCATGCGGGAGGCGGAGGAGCGTTCGGTCAACATGCGCCGTCTCGGCTCGCAGAGCCAAGTGTCGCTGACGCTGGACGAAGCCATCGCGCAACTGACCGCCGAAGCAACGCCGCCGGATATTGCGCGGCTCGCCGCGGAATAGGCTAAAAGCCGAAATATGACGGCGCGGTGACGTTCATCGCGCTGTCACATCATTACGAGAAAATTGTTCAAATTCATTTCAGCCAAAGGCCTAACGTGCACTTTCCCGAGTTATCCTATGCCAATGACACCCAGTCACGCCTGACCCAGTGGTTGATTCGGGCCATTGAGGGCATTTCCGGCCGCAACTACTATGCAGGCCTTTACGATATCTGGCGCAGGGATATCGTTCCTGCTGGCATCGACGTGTTCTGCCGCATGATGGATCTGATCAACGTTCACCTGGATATCCGGGATCAGTGGCCCCCGCGCGACCTTCCCGATACGCCCCTGGTCATGATCGCGAACCATCCTTACGGTATTGGCGACGGCATCGCCGCCCTCGCGCTCGCGGAACAGCTTGGCCGGCCGTTTCGTGTTCTCATCAACAATGATCTTCTGAAAGTGCCGGAAATTCGGCCCTATGCGCTACCCGTCTGTTTTGACGAAACCAAGGAAGCCATGGCGATGAACATGGCAACGCGCCACGAGGCCGTACGGCTTCTGAAGGAAGGCGTGACCATCGTGGTCTTCCCGGCAGGAGGCGTTGCAACGGCACCCAGGGGTTTTGGCCGTGCCGAAGACCTGCCCTGGAAGATATTCCCGGCAAAACTTGTCCAGCAGGCAAAGGCATCGGTCATTCCGGTCTATTTTGGCGGCCAGAACGGCCGTTTCTTCCACCTTGCCAGCAAGGTGTCGATGACGCTACGCATTTCGCTGCTGATTCGTGAATTCCGGCGCCTTTCAGGCAAGTCCATCGAAGCGCGCATCGGAAGGGTAATCGGCTGGGATGAACTCAAGGTCATTGAGGATCGCAAGCAGATGCTCGAGTACCTTTACAACTCCGTCTTCTCGCTGCAACCAAAGCTTCGCTGAGCGACCGATCCAATAGTCAATCCAGCGGCTCTTCGCCGTCGGCGGGCTGGCTGGTGCTTGTCGCAGTTGCTGCGCCCTCAGCGGCCACAACTTCAACATCCTGGTTTCGGCCGGCGACGACCTTGAAATCACGCTGGTAGATCTTGTCCTTGTTCTTGGCAATGATGACGTAGTCACCTTCGGCGAGAACGATCGAGGCAAAGGCACCTACGCTCTCCCGCACGATATCGCCCGACGTGGTAAGAACGGACCAGGCCGTGTCGGCCAGTGCCTCGCCGCCTTGCTCGCGCACGAGTTTCAGCGTCAGTTGTGCCGCACGGTGCTCCACATTGGCCTCGGTGATCTTGCCCGCCTCGACACGGATATCGGCGCGGATCACTGCATTCGCGGTGCCATAATTGGAAACGATCTGATAGGTGCCGGTGTTGAGACGCACCACCGTGTCCGGCTTTACGTCGGGGATGATGAGCGCACGTTCGCCATTCGTATCCTCGTGGTCCTCGTAGATGGAGAAACGCAACTGATCCGGCGGAATACGGGCGCCGCCGGAGAGGACAGCATTGAGTTTGACGCCGCCCGCATCGAGGATCATCGTCTCCGAGCGCTTGGAACGGGTCATCGTAATGCGTTTCGTTGCACCTGCACGCCCAAACGCCACATGCACGAGATAGCTGCCCGGCGCCAGGTTGAACGACGTCGTGCCGCCCTTGGCGGTGGCGAGCAACGCCAGTTTACCGTCGCCGCTGGGCTCGGGGGCAAACACCCGCCAGACCAATCCGCGCCCGATGGGATTGCCTTCCTCCGAAAGCTTCGCCGACAGGACCAGTTCCGGCTCGTTTGCCAGCGGGTTATTAGCCGGGGCCTTGGGATTGGCATATTCGCGAAGATTGGGAATCATCGGCAGTTCAACCGCCGGCGTCTGCGGCAAGTCCGGTGCCAGCGATTGTGCGGACACACCCGAAGCGTGCATTACCAAGCCAGCAAATACGATCGCGATACGGACATGTCCGCATTTGAAAGCTTTCCATCCTGCCGGAAAATAATTGGCTGCACCCATGCAACGGTTTGATCCGAAGCCGATGGCAATTTCAAGGCTTTTTCGCTATGCCGCACCTTTACTTGGCCCGAGAAACCACCACATTGTCGGCGCATCGTAAAAGCAGGACTATTATGGATACATCTGTTCCCCTTTCGGTTATCGAATTCTTGTCGACGCGCAGTTCGACGCCCATTTCCGCGATCGGCCTTCCCGCGCCATCCGACAGCGAGATCGAGACGATGATCCGCATAGCTTCTCGGGTGCCTGATCATGGTCGCTTGACACCGTGGCGATTCATTATCTACCGCGGCGAGGCGCGCGAACGGATCGGCTCCTATCTTGCGGCGCTTGCCGAAGAGCGGGAGGGGCCACTTACCGAACAGCGGCGCGAGCAGGAATTGAAGCGCTTCGCGCGCGCGCCCCTGGTCATCGGCGTGATCTTTTCCCCGGTTGAGCATCACATTCCCGAGTGGGAACAGTTTCTTTCCTCTGGCGCCGCGGCCATGAACCTTTCGCTCGCCGCCAATGCGCTTGGCTATGCCACGAATTGGATCAGCAACTGGTATGCATCCGACGAGAAGGGCCGGGCATTGCTCGGGCTGGCGCCGCGTGAGCGCGTGGCCGGTTTTGTCCATATCGGCACTTGCGACCAGAAAGTTCCCGAGCGCCCAAGACCCGACGTAAAGGATATTCTTTCCGAGTATTCCGGCCCCTGGGAAGGGTGAAGCCAGATGTTCTACAGGTACGAGGATGGCCACAGACTTCCCCACGACCCGTTGAAGGCCATTGTCGCACCACGCCCGATCGGCTGGATTTCCAGCAGGTCGCGTGAGGGCAAGATCAATCTCGCACCGTATTCCTTCTTCAACATGATCAGCACGAGACCGTGTTTGATCATGTTTTCGTCCGAAGGTCACAAGGACAGCGTCGCCTTCATTGAGGAGACGCGCGAGTTTGCGGCCAACCTGGTGAGCGCCAATCTCTCCGTGGCGATGAATGCAACCTCGGTCAATGCGCCGCGCGGGGTCAGCGAGTTCGAATATTCCGGCCTTACGCCGGTCGATTGTACGCTGATTGCAGCGCCGCGCGTTGCCGAGGCCTTTGCGACGCTCGAATGTGTCGTGACCGAAATTCACAAGCCGAAGGACCGGCACGGCAATCCGGTCAGCGCCATTATGGTAATTGGCGAGGTGGTAGGTGTTCACATCGACGAGACAATCCTGACCAATGGCCTCGTGGACATGACGAAGGCCCAGCCCGTCTCGCGCCTCGGCTACATGGACTTTGCCTCGGTCTCCGAGACCTTTCAGATGTTTCGGCCCAAATGGGAAGAATCAGGACGCTGATTGGGCTCGGGCAAGAAGGCGCTCGGCCCGCCGAAGGTGCGGACGGTCGAACATCAGCCCGTCAATGCCGATAACGCCCGCCGATGGTTCGGCCGCGAACGCATCGACAATCTTCCGGGCTTGCGCGACAGCGTCAGCCGACGGCGTGAAAACCTTGTTGATGATCGGAACTTGTGCCGGATGGATGGCGAGCTTTGCGGTAAAGCCGTCGCGCTCGCCTTCCACGCATTCCCGCTCAAGCCCCGCATCATCGCGATAGTTGATGTAGACAGTGTCGATAGCGGCGACGTCCGCGGCGGACGCACCGAGGATGGTCACGGCCCGAGCCAGCCGGAACACGTCCGTATAGGCACCCGTTTCGTTGCGCGGCGATCGTGCGCCTATCGCCGCCGACAGATCCTCGGCGCCCCAGCTGAGACCTGTGAGCCGGTTAGAGCAGCCTGGATAGCTGGCTGCCGAGAGCGTGCCGATTGCGGTTTCGGTGATAAGCGCGAGAATCGTCGTGGAACCTTCCTCGGCTCCGCTCGCCGCTTCATGTACGTTGAGCTTGGCGGAAAGCCGCGTGACATCTTTTCCACTGTTGGATTTCGGCAAGAGGATGCCTTCCGGCATCGCGGGCATAACCGCTGCAAGATCATCATCGGCAAGCCCGCTTGTCAGATCGTTGATCCGCACGAAAAGCCGTGGGAGATTTGTCGCCCTATGCGCTCGCAGGAATTGCGACGCGATATCCCGCGCCGCTTGCTTGCGCCCGGCGCCAACGGAGTCCTCGAGATCGATCAGCAGAATGTCTGCGCCGCTTCCGAGGCCTTTTTCCAGTTTTTTCTCCGAATCGCCCGGCACGAACAGGAGCGAGCGCATCAGACGGTACCCTTCGATTTCATCATTGCCTGCCTCGTGCATTTTGCGACGAGTATGCCGTGCTGGTTGAAGGCCCTGTGTTCGAATTCGACAATGCCTCGATCAGGCTTCGATTTGGAGCGCCGCACCGAGATCACCTGGGTCTCGACGCGAACCGTATCGCCATGAAATAGCGGGGAAGGAAAGGTCACGTCGGTCATGCCAAGATTGGCGATCGTCGTGCCGACCGTCGTATCGTTGACGGATATGCCGATCATCAGTCCGAGCGTGAACAACGAATTCACCAGCGGCTTTCCCCATTCGGTCTTCGACGCAAAATCGAAATCGATGTGCAGAGGTTGCGGGTTGAGCGTCATCACCGAGAACAGCATGTTGTCGCTTTCGGTGACCGTCTTGCGCAGCGCGTGTTGAAACACATGCCCGATCTCAAAATCTTCCAGATAAAGCCCGGCCATTGGCGCCTCGCGTCTCCTTGATGTTTTTGCGGCAGAGACTAGGGCGGCGGCCGCCGGATCGCAACCTGCTGCTTCAGTATACCAACATGGTTAACGGGCATGGTGAACCGATCGTAAACTTTTTGCCTTTAGAGTTGAGGGCAATCAGGGGATTCGGGGGCGAAAAAAGAATGTCCGTTCAGCATTATCTGAAGATGATCCACAATGCTTCTGTGGCGCAGCGCTGTCATGCGGCCGCGGCCCTGGCTCATATCTACCTGCGATCTGACCTTGAATTCGATGAAAAGTGTTCAACCGAAGCGGTTTTGACGCTGCTTCTGGACGATCCCTCACCGAAGGTACGGCTGGCCCTTGCCGAAGCATTTTCGACAAGCGCACATGCCCCTGCTCATATCGTTGCCAGCCTTGCTCGCGACCAGATCGAGGTCGCAACCTACATTCTTGGCCGTTCGGTATTGCTGAGCGATGCCGACCTCATCGATTGTGTGGCTGGCGGTAGCTGTGAAGCGCAGCGCATCATCGCAGCGAGGGCGAAGGTGTCCTATGCGGTCAGCGCGGCCCTTATTGAAATCGGCGAGATCGGGGCGATTGAGACGTTGCTGGCCAATACCCAGGCGCAGATCGCTGACATCAGCTTTCGCAGGCTGCTCGAGCGCCTCGGTGACGTCGCGGAAATCAGGACGCTGCTGATCGACGACAACCGTCTTCCAGCCGATTGCAGGCACACATTGGCGGTACAAATTGCCGAGGCGCTGTGTCAGATGGATATCGTAGTGGCACTCATGGGGGAGCGCCGGGCAAAACGGATCACGCGGGAAGCCTGCATAAGGGCATCGGTAAACCTCGTTTCGGCAACGCGGGTGGATGAATATCCGGCCCTCATAGGGCATCTGCAACTGCGCGGCGATCTCACGACTGCCTTTGTGATCAGGATCGTGGCTGCTGGTCGGATCGATTTCTTCGCGGCCATCCTGGTCGCGCTCTCTGGATATAGCCTTTTACGTGTCCGCAGTTTGCTTATCGATGGACGTCCCGCTGCCCTCGGTGCTTTGCTTACCGCTGCGGGCCTGCCCACCAGTACCCACCTTCCACTCAAGGTGGCGCTCGATGCCTGGCGCAACGTTGCCAAAGGTAAACTTGCGGCTGGTTCTCACGAGATCATTCGCCGGATGATCGAACATGTGGAGCCGGTCGCGCAGGCCGCTGGCACGCTTCCCGTCGCCGCCAACGATGATATGCTTTCGCTTCTGAAACGCATCCATCTTGATGCCATTCGGGAAAATGCACGCGAACAGGTACTTGCAATTACAGCAGCCTGAAGCTCCGATTTCATTTGAGGCCGTATTTGATTACAAAATGCGGGCCGGTGGCGAATTATTACGCTGGCCCTCTGCATCTGAATTGACGCATTCTTGCTTTTTTGGACGCATGAGCTCTTCTATCCCGTCGCTCCTGAGATGAAGATATTTATAGTTTTCAAGTGGATGTGAGTGTTTTTTCGATCTCAAGAATTATGTTCGATCTACGGCCTTCAGTTTAAGACAGTATTGCTGACCTAATAATTCATGGTAGAGTGCGTGGAAAATGTCAGTGGTTGGGAGGCGATGACATGTCGAATGACGGTCCCCTTGGAGAATTTGGTCCCTTGAGCCTGCATGTGCCGGAGCCGGCAGTGCGGCATGGCGGCGAGCCGGACTTTTCTAACGTAGATATCCCCGAGGCAGGTACGGTCCGACGTCCCGAGATCGATGCCAATCCGGAGGAGTTCCGCGATCTCGCCTTTTCCATCATCCGCGTTCTGACCCGCGACGGCGAGGCGGTTGGCCCATGGGCGGGACTCCTTACCGACGAACAGCTTGTCGAGGGCCTGCGCCATATGATGACGCTGCGGACCTTTGATGCCCGCATGCAGATAGCCCAGCGCCAGGGCAAGACCTCCTTCTATATGCAGCATCTCGGCGAGGAGGCCGTAAGCTGCGCCTTTCGCAAGGCGCTTGCTCCGGGCGACATGAACTTTCCGACCTATCGGCAGGCAGGCCTGCTGATCGCCGATGACTATCCCATGGTCGAGATGATGTGCCAGATTTATTCCAATGAGCGCGACCCCCTGAAGGGCAGGCAGCTGCCGATCATGTATTCGTCGAAGGAGCATGGTTTCTTCTCGATCTCGGGAAACCTCGCGACGCAATATATCCAGGCCGTGGGCTGGGCCATGGCCTCGGCCATCAAGAACGACACGAAGATTGCAGCAGCCTGGATTGGCGACGGATCCACGGCGGAGTCGGATTTTCATGCATCGCTGGTGTTCGCGTCGACCTACAAGGCGCCAGTCGTGCTCAACATCGTCAATAATCAGTGGGCGATATCGACATTCCAGGGCATTGCCCGCGGTGGTTCGGGCACGTTTGCCGCTCGTGGCCTCGGTTTTGGCATCCCTGCATTGCGCGTCGATGGCAACGACTACCTCGCGGTCTACGCGGTGGCGCAATGGGCGATCGAGCGGGCAAGGCGCAACCTCGGGCCAACCCTGGTCGAATACGTGACCTATCGCGTCGGCGCCCACTCGACTTCCGATGATCCTTCGGCCTATCGACCAAAGACAGAGTCGGACGCCTGGCCGCTTGGCGATCCGATCGTGCGGCTCAAGAATCACCTGATTTTCCGCGGCGCCTGGACGGAAGAGCGTCACAAGCAAACGGAAGCGGAAATCCTCGATGTGGTGATTACCGCTCAGAAGGAGGCGGAAGGCCACGGCACACTGCACGCGGGCGGAAAACCCTCGGCGCGCGATATGTTCGAAGGCGTTTACGAAACCATGCCGCCGCATCTGCGTCGTCAACGCCAGCAGGCAGGAGTCTGAAGATGGCCCGCAAGACAATGATCGAAGCCATTCGTGATGCGATGGATATCACGATGGAACGCGACGATGATGTGGTGGTCTTCGGCGAGGATGTGGGTTTCTTTGGCGGTGTTTTCCGCTGTACGCAGGGGCTGCAGGCGAAATACGGCAAGACGCGCTGTTTCGATGCGCCGATCAGCGAGTCCGGCATTGTCGGTGCAGCGATCGGCATGGCTGCCTATGGGTTGAAGCCCTGCGTTGAAATTCAGTTCGCCGATTACGTCTATCCCGCCTATGACCAGATAGTCTCCGAAGCTGCCCGGCTGCGCTACCGTTCCAACGGCGGCTTTACCTGCCCGATCGTCATTCGGATGCCGACCGGTGGCGGTATCTTCGGGGGGCAGACGCATAGCCAGAGTCCTGAAGCGCTGTTTACCCATGTTTCCGGGTTGAAGGTCGTGATGCCTTCCAATCCGCACGATGCCAAGGGCCTTCTCATCGCTTCTATCGAAGATCCGGATCCCGTCATCTTCCTGGAGCCGAAACGTCTCTATAACGGTCCTTTTGACGGGCATCACGACCGACCTGTGACGCCCTGGTCGAAGCACGATCTTGGCGATGTGCCCGATGGTCACTATACCGTGCCGCTCGGCAAGGCGATCAAGCGGCGTGAAGGCGCACAGATGACGATCCTTGCCTATGGCACCATGGTCTACGTCGCGGAGGCTGCCGCGGAAGAAAACGGCATCGACGCCGAAATCATCGATCTCCGGACCCTGCTGCCGCTCGATCTCGAAACAATCGTCGAATCGGTCAGCAAGACTGGCCGCTGTATCATCGTCCACGAAGCCACTCTCACATCGGGATTTGGTGCGGAACTCGCCGCGCTGGTGCAGGAACACTGTTTTTACAAGCTTGAAGCTGCAGTCGCCCGCGTGGCCGGGTGGGATACGCCCTATCCGCACGCGCAGGAGTGGGACTATTTCCCGGGCCCGACGCGCGTCGGCAGGGCCCTCGTCGAAACGCTGGAAGGTTAGGAGCAGAAGATGGGTGAATATGTCATCAAGCTGCCGGATGTCGGTGAAGGCGTTGCTGAAGCTGAACTGGTTGAGTGGAACGTAAAGATCGGCGATCTCGTGCGCGAGGACATGGTCCTTGCTGCCGTGATGACCGACAAGGCGACTGTCGAAATTCCTTCACCTGTCGATGGCGAAATCATCTGGCTTGGCGGCGAAATCGGCCAAATCATAGCGATCGGATCACCGCTTGTCCGGCTCAAGGTCGAAGGCGAGGGACATGCGCCTGAGCCTTCTCCTGCCAAGCCCGCGAAGGCCGAAGCACCAGCGCTACAGGCAGAGAAAAAGCTCGAACCAGCGAAAGCGGAGGCCGAAAAGCCCAAGACCAAGCCGGCAGCAGTCGCGGAACCGCCCCGGACGACGCCCCAGTCCATTGGCGGCGTGGCACCGCGCGGCGAGGGCGAGAAGCCGTTAGCCTCGCCCGCGATTCGCCTACGCGCCAGGGAAGCGGGCGTCGATCTGCGGCAGGTCAGCGGGACGGGGCCGGCGGGAAGGATCACCCATGAGGATCTCGAGGCCTTCTTCGCCCGCGGGTCACAGCGCCCCGGCGTCGCGGCACTTGCCCCCGACAATTCGATAAAGGAAATCAAGGTCGTTGGTCTTCGGCGCAAGATTGCCGAGAAGATGGCGATCGCAAAGTCCCACATTCCGCACATAACATATGTGGAGGAGATCGACGTCACCGCGCTAGAGGAATTGCGTGCGACGCTCAACGCCAAGAAGCGCGCGGACCAACCGAAGCTTACAATTCTTCCTTTCCTGATGCGCGCAATGGTCAAGGCAATTGCAGACCAGCCAAATCTCAATGCCCTCTATGACGATGACGCCAACGTCATCAACCAGTATGGCGGCGTTCACATCGGTATCGCGGCGCAAACGCCGAACGGGCTCGTCGTTCCCGTAGTAAAGCATGCAGAGGCGCGGACGCTCTGGGATTGCGCCGCCGAGGTCAATCTCCTCGCTGATGCAGCCAAGACGGGTTCGGCCACGCGCGAACAGCTGACCGGATCGACGATCACCATAACCTCGCTTGGCAGTATGGGCGGCGTCGTGACAACGCCGGTGATCAACTATCCCGAGGTGGCGATCATCGGGGTCAACAAGATCATGGTGCGCCCGGTCTGGGATGGCACCAGCTTCATACCGCGCAAGATGATGAACCTTTCATCAAGTTTCGACCATCGCGTCATCGACGGTTGGGATGCCGCGGTATTCATCCAGCGGATCAAGACGCTGCTCGAAACCCCGGCGCTGATCTTTGTGGAGGGCTGACCAATGAAGGATATTTCCTGCAAATTGCTGGTGATAGGGGCCGGGCCCGGCGGTTACATATGTGCCATTCGTGCCGGCCAACTCAATGTCGATACTGTCATCGTCGAGGCAGCCAAGGTCGGTGGCACGTGCCTGCTTGTCGGTTGCATCCCGTCGAAAGCGCTGATCCATGCGGCGGATGAGTTTGCCAAGGTCGCACATTTTGCTGCGGGACAAACCCCTCTCGGCATTTCACTGAGCGAGCCTTCGATCGATTTCACCAAGACCATTGCCTGGAAGGACGGCATCGTCAGCCGCCTGAACAATGGGGTGGCCGGGCTGTTGAAGAAGGCCAATGTCAAGATCGTCACCGGCAAGGCGAAGTTCCGCGATGGCAAGACCGTCGAGGTAGAGACCTTGACCGGACAGCAGATTATTCGCGCTGAAAACATCGTGATTGCAACGGGCTCGGCGCCTGTCGAGATTCCCTCATTACCGTTTGGCGGCAATGTCATCTCGTCAACGGAAGCGCTCGCCCTGCGTGAGGTTCCGGAGAAGATGGTCGTGGTCGGCGGCGGCTATATCGGGCTTGAGCTCGGCACTGCCTATGCAAAGCTCGGATCCAAGGTAACCGTGGTCGAGGCCTTGCCGAAAATCCTGCCGCAATACGATGCTGAATTGACACGCCCCGTGTCGCGCAGCCTGTCCGAACTTGGCATCATGGTGCTGACCGGCGCCAAGGCCAAGGGCATGAGCGCCAAGGGCGATGCGCTCCTCATCGAGACATCCGATGGCAAGGACGACAAGATCCCTGCCGACAAGGTTCTGATCACCGTTGGCCGCAAACCGGTTACGTCCGGCTGGGGGCTCGAAGAAATTGACATCGACATGGACGGGCGCTTCGTTCGTATCGACGACAAATGCCGGACCTCGATGCGCGGCATTTATGCAATTGGCGACGTGACCGGCGAGCCGATGCTGGCGCACCGTGCCATGGCGCAGGGCGAGATGGTCGCCGAGATCATTGCAGGCGAGAACCGCAGCTGGGACAAGCGGGCAATTGCTGCCGTGTGTTTTACCGATCCCGAGATTGTCTCGGTCGGTCTTTCGCCCGACGAGGCCAAGGCAGCGGGCCACGAGGTCAAGATCGGGCTGTTCCCCTTCGTCGCCAATGGCCGCGCCATGACGCAGGAAGGCGAGGAGGGTTTCGTGCGCGTTGTCGCCGCTGCAGGCAACCACCTGATCCTCGGCATCCAGGCGGTTGGCCAGGGCGTTTCCGAGCTTTCGGCTGCGTTTGCGCTCGCGCTTGAGATGGGCGCTCGCCTCGAAGACATCACGGGAACGATCCATGCGCATCCGACGCAGAGCGAAGGCTTTCACGAGGCCTGTCTTAAGGCGCTAGGGCATGCACTGCATATCTAGTCTTGAGCGAGCGACGCTCCGCCGTCGAC
>NZ_JBBNAM010000097.1:0-4633 GCF_037994425.1 Phyllobacterium sp. | reverse complement strand
CGGTGTAGCCGAACTGGCGCACGGCTGCCGCACTGAAAGACGTAATCGTTCCATCCTTTTCAATGACGACCGTTGCATCGAGTACAGTGTCCAGGATCGACCGGAGATGCGCTTCCCGAGCGTCGAGATCGCTAACGGTTTTATCGGTAATCCTTCTTGCGTGATGCAGCAGTCCCCCCATCCAGGCGATGACAAAGCCGATGATGATGAGTATACCAAATTCAACCACGTTTTCCGTCTGATCGAACTGCTCTCCACCCAAGTACAGCGCCGATATCAACGATAAGCTGACAGCCGCTAATCCCGGCCCGATTCCTCCTGCAATCGAAGCGACGAGAATTGAGGGAATAAACATGATAAAGATCGCGCGATCCTGAAGCAGATCCGTCATGGCCCATCGAATAAGCATAGCAATCAGTACAGCTGCAGAAGCAAGGAGGTAGCCACTTATCCCCTCGAACCGCGAGGAGAGAACAGCTTGCAGGAACCGTCCACGGAGGCCGGGTATATCACGTGCAGGCATTTTACTGCGATTACCCTTCATTGCTGCCAATGGAGGTTAGAGAGCAGGAAAATCTCTGGAAACTCAACAAGAAACTGGGCCGAAGAGCTGGCATTGTTTTACCGAACGCGGTGTTGTCCCGGATGCATTTTCGCAGTCATCGTTAGAGAACGGGAATGTGTTCCAGAAAAGAACCAATGCTTCGTGGCCTCGGAAGCAATGAGATACATTATCGTGATGAAAAAGAGCCCTGCCATTATCGGCAGCGGGAGTGGCACGAAACCGAACCAAGCCGCGTACGGCAATATAGGTGTCGCAATAGCAACCAAGAAAGTGCCTGCCGTCAGCCAGAGGAGGAGAGCGCTTGGCCGACTTTGCCAAAACGGCATTCTCGTACGAACAATAAGGACGATTGTCAGCTCGGTGATAAGGGACTCGATAAACCAGGCAGTCTGGAAAGTTTGAGCGGACGCGTGCGCCACTAAAATCAAAAATCCGAATGTAACGAAATCAAAAAAGCTGCTGACGAGCCCGAAGATCAACATGAAACGTCGGATGAAGGCAATGTCCCAATGCCTTGGTTTTGTTGTCTGATCCTGATCCACGTTGTCGGTCGAGATTGCAAGCGAGGGCAAGTCCGACAGGAAATTGTTCAGCAATATCTGTTTTGCGAGCAGGGGAAGGAACGGCATAAACAGCGAAGCCAACGCCATGCTGACCATATTGCCGAAATTGGCGCTGGTTGTTATGGATATGTACTTCATTGTATTGGCGAAGGTCTTGCGGCCGTCGTCGACTCCACGGCCGAGTACTCCAAGATCGCGCTTCAGCAGGATAATGTCGGCCGCCTCGCGCGCAACGTCTACCGCGCTGCTTACGGAAATGCCAACATCGGCAGCGTGCAGGGCAGGGGCATCATTAATACCGTCGCCAAGATATCCGACGATATGGCCCCGGTGTTGCAGCGCTTCGACAATCCGCTCTTTCTGGTTGGGGTCGATCTCGACAAACAGGTCTGTTTTCGATGCAAGTGCGAAAAGGGCGCTTTTGGTCATGCGCGCCAACTCCTGACCTGTAATAATGTTTTTGTGATCAAGACCGATCGTTTCAGCAAGATGGGCTGCTACGTAACGGTTGTCTCCGGTGATGACCTTTATGCCGATGCCTCTTTCGGCCAGCGAGGCCAGCGTTTGCGCCATGTCTTGCTTTGGCGGATCGAGGAAAAGCAGAAAGCCAGCAAAGCACAGATCTGTTTCATCTTGCCGCTTCAACGTCCGATCCGGACTGAGCCGCCGGATCGCAAGGCCAAGTACGCGATAGCCTTGACCGCTCCACGTCTTAAATCTCGTCTCAATGTCTGTTCGAATGCTGGTGTCGATCGGTTGCAAACCCTTACTGGCCAGAACGGATGTGCAAACCTCCAAGATATTCTGGACGGCACCTTTACAGATGACCAGATTCTCGTTTGTCTCCAACTCACGGACGATCACGGACAAACGCTTGCGAATAAAGTCGTAAGGAATCTCATCGACTTTGGAATAGCGCGAAAGGCAGTCCGTTGCGCATTCCGCGTTAGCGATAGCCTCGTCGAGAGGGTTCCTCAGTCCGGTCTGGAGCGCTGCATTCAGCTGGGCCCAGATTGCGACCTGCAGCGACTCTTTTCCCTCCACGTCGAGACAACCGTCCAGATGGATGACGCCTTCCGTGAGAGTTCCCGTCTTGTCGGTGCAAAGCAGATCCATGCTGCCAAGGTTCTCGATCGCATCGAGCCGTCTGACCACGACGCCAGCCTTCGCCATCGCGCGGGCCCCTCGTGCGAGGGTAACACTTATAATCGCTGGCAAAAGTTCGGGCGTGAGCCCTACCGCCAGGGCCAGGGAAAAGAGCAGGGAATCGATCAGTGGACGATGGAGAAGCAGGTTCGCGAACAGGACCAGGATCACGATCGCCAGCATGATTTCAGTCATGAGATACCCGAATCGACGGATGCCTCTTGCAAATTCGGTTTCCGGAATTTGCCGCTCGATCACAGCGGCGATGCTGGCAAATTCAGTTTTCCCCCCAGTCTTGACCACGAGGACCGTCGCGGTCCCACTGCGAACTGATGTTCCTGTAAAAACGTTGTTGTTGCGGGATGCAAGGCCTGCTCCGGCGCCCGATAGACCTGGCGATTTCACTACCGGAAAAGTTTCGCCTGTGAGCGCCGACTCGCTCACATTGAAGTCGCGAGCTTCCAGAACGATACCGTCTGCGGGAATAAGGCTTCCCGCCGAAAGATGGAGGATATCCCCCGGTACGAGGTCATTCGCCAAAACGCTGAGTTCTGCCCCGTCCCGCATTACCGTCGCCTTGCGGGCAACCACCTCTTTCAAGGCCTGTACCGCTTTCGAGGCACCGTATTCCTGGGTAAAGCTCAATAGACAACTCGCGAGGACGATGGTGGTAATAATGATAGATTCATGCGCTTCGCCGAGGGCGGCCGACACACCAGCTGCAAAGACAAGGATAAGAACGAGTGGGCTTCGAAACTGGCGTGCCAGAGTGGCTATCGCAGTTGTATTGGAGGCCTCGGTAAAAGAATTGGGACCAACGGCAGTCAGTCTTTTCCCTGCTTCTATCGTGGAAAGTCCCTTTGCCGTTGTCGCGAGTTCGCTGATCAACTTGTCGGCAGGGCGGGACCAATAGGGGTCGGCGACGCCGAGTCTATCAGGACTTCCATAATGTTGTGCCTGTTTGAATAGCATTCGATGCACAGCTTCCGCGTCAAAGAAGAACCCACAGTCGGAGCTCTTACCGATTCCCTCGGCCGGTAGCATTGATCCGTATCAAGTTTGCACAGAGACAACGACATTTGATGACGAGCACCGATGAAGTGGCTAAGCGTGCATGATGTAGCGCAAGCCATATGGAGATTACGCAGGGGCAATCCTAGGCAGTGCTGTCAGAACCGACTTGCAAGGACGTGGCCCCGGCAGGGCGTTGATCGATTTTGCCAAGGCTGACGGGGCAAAATGGGTTGAAGGGCTCATCATCAGCGAGAATAAAAGGACGCTGGCAATGTGCCGAGAGTTCGGATTTTCGGCGCCCCCCATCCCTCGGATACCGGGCTATGCTGGCGACACTCGATCTGCAACCGGCATCCTGATTTGGCTGGTTCTTCAGCTCGACAAGAAACGACTGAAACCGTCTTCTGCGAGTAGGGAACGGGTGACGCCGCCAAAAATCAATTCCCGCACCCTGCTATGGCCGTACGCGCCTGAGATGACGAGTTCCGCGCCCATTTGCTTGGCGAAACGAACAAGGCTTTCGCTCTCGTGTTTATTCTCGATGATTTTGCTGCTTGCCGTTACGCCATGCCGGCGGAGGAATGCGAGAACATCGCTCATGCTTTCCTGTGCGAGAATGTCTGTCTCCTTGTCGACCGTCACGACCACGACTTCGTTCGCCTGGCACAGCAGTGGAAGGGCATCGACAACAGCGCGGCGCGCCTCGCGCGTGTCCTTCCACGCAATCAGTGCGGTATTGGTGAAGAAGCGTTTAGCGTCCTTTGCGGCCACGAGGACGGGCCGACCAGCTTGGAGTATGAGATTGCCCAAATTGATGAAGCGCTCGGAGTGACCGAGGGTGAAATCGTCTTCGCACCCCGTGACGATCAGGTCGGCCACCCTTGACATCTCTATAACAAGCCGGGTTGGATTGGCGACACCATCGCGCCATTCGCGCGAGACATTGGTCCCTGCAGCGCTCTCGAACTGGTGACGCATTTTTTTAATGCGCTCTTCAATTTCCTCCCGTTGATGACCCATTGTCTCGCCGTCTATCATTGCTTCGGGTGCCGCGATCGGAAGGGCAATGTCGGCTGCCGAAAAGCCAACCAGGTGCGCGTTGAAGCGTGTTGCCAAGTCGATGGCGAAATCAATGAGCGGCGCAACCGGGCCGTCTATGTTGAGGTTGACGAGTATGGTTCTATAGGTCATGGCAGTAACCCCTTCAATCGACATTGACTGGTTATGGCTTTTCCACGAGGATGATCCGGTAGGGACGCATCACGTCTCCGTTGCGGATGGAAATGTATTCGCCCTGGACGAAGCGTTCGTCACTCAGATGAAAGGCAATTTCGTCATCGGACTG
>NZ_JBBNAM010000096.1:0-1791 GCF_037994425.1 Phyllobacterium sp. | reverse complement strand
ATGGTCTTCAGCAAGAAATTGCGCCGGGATAAGGTTAGAGGATTTTTTGCCAATCAACCTGCATGCATTGTTGCCATGGAGGCTTGTTCGGGTGCGCATTACTGGGCGCGGGAGATCAGCAAACTTGGCCACACAGTCAAGTTGATCCCACCGGCTTATGTGAAACCATTTGTGAAACGACAGAAGATGGGATGGTTGCCGCCCTCCCGAAACGGCATCGCAATGTGCCAAGATCGTGGTGTTTAACATCACGAAACGGAGAGGACGGCAGATGAAGGATACAATGATCGGCGTTGATCTGGCAAAGCGCGTTTTTCAGCTCCACGGAGCCTCGATGGCCGGGGATGTGAAGTTCCGCAAGAAGCTGACGAGAGAACAGTTTCGTCGTTTCATGTCAGAGCAACGCGCCTGCGTTGTCGTGTTTGAAGCGTGTGGCAGCGCCAGTTATTGGGCGCGGCAAATGGAAAAACTCGGCCATGAAGCCAAGCTTATTGCTCCGCAGTATGTACGGCCCTTTGTTAAGCGACAAAAAAATGACGCTGCTGATGCCGAGGCGATTGTCATTGCGGCACAGCGGCCCGAGATGCGGTTCGTCCCGCCGAAGACGGAAGACCAGCAAGCCTGCGCAGTTCTATTCCGAGCGCGTGAACGCATTTTGCATCAGCGCACCGAACTCGTGAACGCATTGCGATCTGTGCTTTATGAATATGGCTATGTCTTTCCGACGGGTATTGCTCATCTCAAACGGATTGAGGCGATCCTGGAAGACTCCGACAGTGACATGCCCGCACTGGTTCGTGAGGAATGCCAAGACTTGCTTGATCAAATTGCCGAGAAGACGAGCCGGGTTGAGGCTAAAACAAAGAAGGCCCAGAGTTTGGCAAAGGAGACCGATATAGCGCGACGGCTACAAACAATGCCAGGCATTGGACCGCAGACAGCGCTGGCGATCAGTGGCTTTGCGCCCCCGATGGACAGTTTTAAACGAGGTCGGGATTTTGCTGCCTGGCTTGGGCTCGTTCCACGCCAGCACTCCTCAGGAGGAAAGGAGCGGTTCGGACGGGTTTCGAAGGCCGGCCAAAGAGATATCCGCTCTTTATTGATCATCGGCGCGATGTCTCGCTTAACCTGGCTGGCTCGCAGATCGATCCCCGAAGGATCATGGCTTGCGCGGATGCTACATCGCAAGCCTCTCATGCTCGTCGCTATCGCGCTTGCGAACAAGATGGCGCGCGCGATCTGGGCAATGATGATGACTAGAGAGGACTACAGAGATCCGGCGACCGGTATGGCGACGTGATGGATGTTTATGAGTATCCATACCGGGCGTCGGTGAAGGAGGTGTAGGAAGTCAAAACCTGAATGGGCCAAATGATCGTAAGATCTGGGTCGGGAAAACCAGACATCGTTCTTGAGCCGTAAAGCTCTTGCAGAAGATATGGACCTGATCCGCGGATCACCATACCGGCCAGCGGCTTCTTGAAAGGCTGCGCTAAAAGGCCTGAGAGAAGAACGCACTCGATCACACGGACATCAGGTTCGAAAGCTTCTTGCATCACGGGCGGCAACCAGAGAAGAACGACGCGGCTGATGCCGAGGCAATCACAGAGGCAGCACAGCGGCCGACGATGCGTTTTGTCACGATGAAGAGTGAAGAAGCGCAGGCCAATGGAGTTGTATTCCGGGTACGTGATCTTCTCGTCAGGCAACGCACGCAAACCATCAATGCTCTGCGTGGCCACCTGGCGGAATATGGGGTGATTGTGCCTCAAGGTCCTAGCCATGTTGCAA
>NZ_JBBNAM010000095.1:0-11518 GCF_037994425.1 Phyllobacterium sp. | reverse complement strand
GTCGTTGCCGGCGGCCGCCTTGGCAATGAGAAAATGGGTTTGAGCGCGGGCCGCGACCTGCGGCGCATGCGTTACCGATAGCACCTGCACCTGGCCGGCAAGGCGGCGCAGCCGCTGCCCGATCGCGTCGGCAACGGCGCCGCCGACACCGGTGTCGATCTCGTCGAAGACGAGAGTCGGCGCCGACCCGCGATCAGCAAGCGCGACCTTCAGTGCAAGAAGGAACCGCGAAAGCTCGCCGCCGGACGCCACCTTCATCATTGGGCCAGCGCGCGTGCCAGGATTTGTCCTGACCCAATATTCAATCGTGTCGATACCGTCAGCCGTGCGGCTCTGGGCATCAGTCGTGATCTCGACAATAAACTCGGCGCGCTCCAGCTTGAGCGCCGGAAGTTCGATCATGACGGCCTGTTTGAGATGGTCCGCGGTCTCGCGCCGGTCGACTGAGAGCACCGCCGCCGCGTGGTCATAGGCGTCGCGCGCCGTCGCTGCTTCCACCTCAAGGGAGGCCAGTCGTTCCGCGCCCGCGTCGATATCGGCAAGATCCGCGTCCATCTTGTCGCGCAGCGCTGCAAGATCGTCCACGGTGACGGAGTATTTCCTGGCAGCCGCGCGAAGTGCAAAGAGCCGCTCTTCAGTTTGTTCGAGCACACGCGGGTCGAAGTCAATGGCCCGAATGGCGTGCTCGATACCATTTTGTGCATCGGCGAGCGCGTTCAATGCGTCGTCGATCGCCCTGACGACCGGCTCCAGCAACTGCGGTGCCTCCGGTACCTTGCGCTCCAGGCGCCGGACCAGGCTCGCCAGCGATGGCACGGGCGACGCATTCCCCGATAGCACCTCATTGGCGTCGTTGATGTCGCCGGCAATCTTTTCGGAGCGCATCATCTCCGTGCGCTTGATGGCAAGGGCCTCTTCTTCCTGCGGCTCGGGGTCGAGCTTGGCAAGCTCCTCGACCGACGCGCGCAGGTAATCGGCTTCGCGCGCAGCTGCCTCCACCTTGGCCCGATGGCGTACAAGGGAGTGTTCGGCGTCACGCCAGGCCTTGTGCAAATCGCGAACGAGGGCAGCCTTGGTTTCAAGCGCGCCGAAGGCATCGAGCAGCGTGCGATGGATATCGATGTCGACCAGGGCACGATCGTCGTGCTGGCCATGGATCTCGACCAACCGTCGCCCGAGCTCCCGTAGCAGGGTCACGCTAGCTGCCTGATCGTTGATGAAAACACGGCTGCGACCATCGGCGGTTTGCACGCGGCGCAAGATGATGTCCCCGTCGTCGTCGATATCGTTTTCCCGCAGCAAAGCGCGCGCAGGGTGCGCTCCCATCACATCGAAAACGGCGGTCACTTGCCCCTGCTCTGCACCATGGCGGACAAGCGAGGCATCGCCGCGGGCGCCGAGGGCGAGTGACAAGGCGTCAAGCAGGATGGACTTGCCTGCGCCCGTCTCCCCGGTCAGCACCGACAGACCTTCGCGAAACTCGATGTCGAGCCGTTCAATCAGAACAATATCGCGGATCGACAGATGCGAAAGCATGGATCGCTCAGGTTAGGTTCAGACGCCGTCTTTGCCGCCAGTGATAGCCGCCGCCGCCTTGGTGAGCCATGATCCAGCGCTTTCGCGCGGCTGCAGACCACCGCTTTGCAGGAGCTTGTAGCTATCCTTGTACCACTGGCTGTCCGGGTAGTTTTGGCCGAGCACCGCAGCTGCCGCTTGCGCCTCGTTGGTCACACCGAGGGCATAGTAGGCTTCCGTCAGGCGTGCCAAGGCTTCTTCGACGTGACGCGTGTTCGAATACTGCTCAACTACGCCGCGGAACCGCTTGATCGCCGCCACATAATCCTTGCGTTCGAGATAGTAGCGCCCGACCTGCATTTCCTTGCCGGCGAGTTGGTCGCGGCCGAAACGGATCTTTGCCCTCGAATCCTCGACATATTCGGAGTCCGGAAAACGCTCGACGACTTCATTGAATGCTGCGATCGAACGGCGTGTCATGCTCTGTTCGCGCGTTACGTCGGGGATCTGGCGATAGTACGCAAGGCCGGTGATATAGTAGGCATAGGCCGCTTCCGGCTGCGTTGGATAGAGCGCGATGTAGCGCTTGGTCATATTGACGGCTTCGTCATACTTGCCAGCGCGATAATTGGCGAAGGCACCCATAACCAGCGACTTTCGAGCGAATTCCGAGTAGGGATGCTGGCGGTCAACCGCATCGAATTTCTTGGCGGCCTCATCGAGACGTCCTGAATTCAGATTGGCCAGTGCCTGGTTGTAGAGAACGTCTGCTGGTTCGATCGTATCCACATAGGCGTTGAGATCGATATCGTCATCCTTGGATGCGCAACCTGCTATGGCCAATGCGCCGGCGATCGGAACAAGAAGAAGGGTCAGTCTGACCTTGCTGCCAAACCGCTCATTCATCGATAGTCTGCAATTCGCCATGCTCTCTCCGGCCCCACATATAATTCAAGAGCATCACTCGCAAACCTGTTGGTCACGCTTGCGACTCATGCTCCAGGCAAAGTCAATCTTACCGTCGGTTGGGCGTTCATAAACCACAAGCGACAGGAATCAGCAATCTTATTGCCATCCAATCGTCCAATTTTGTGGCGGAGCTTAAATTGGTGGCGAAATACGCGCGATTTGAAGGTTTAAGGCCCGAAACATCGACCTTATTCATGGGATTGGCGACGGTTTGCGGCGTTTCTATCCTTGCAACAAGCCTGCCAGCCAGTTGCTTTACCGACTCTCAGCCGGTTTTGCGACAGTTCCTTCTGTCTTGCGACCCCTGGATTTGGGTGTCTGCGGCGCGATCGATGACGCGCCTGAGAGGAACAACAAAATTGCCAGCAGCGCAACGCCGCCATGCACCCAATAGGCGAGAGCGTAACCACCAACATGGGTGAGCCAACCGGCAACGGCATTGCTGAGCGACGCGCCAATGCCCTGCACCGTCATCACGGCGGCGAGGCCGACATTGAAGCGTCCGGTTCCCGACAGGATGCGCTCCGCCGCGATGGGTGTTGCAATTCCGATGAGGCCCGCGCCGATTCCGTCCAAAATCTGAACGGGATATATCGATGCAAAATCGGTGAATGTCCCGGCAATCACCCCCCCGCACAGGCAGTGCACAAAGCGCGATGATGAACACGCTTCCAAGACCGAAGCGCTTTATCAGATACGGCGCCGCCAGGGCGGCGGCGATCATCGTCACCTGGGCCACCCCGACGATGATGGCCGTGGTGCGGAAGGGCGTGCCTAGCTGTATCGAAAAATTCTGCCCTATCAATCGGCTCATCGGTGCATTGCCGAAATGGAAAATCAACAATGTTGCGGCAAGAAGCAGCAAGCCCTTGTTTTCGAAAAGCACCGCATAGCCGGATGGTCCCTCGCGGTCATCCCCTTTTTCATGGGTAAGACCGCGGGCGACGTCATCGTCGATTTCCTTCGGATCGATGGCCAGTGCGGCAAGCACGGCGGCCGTAGCGGTAACGATCATAAGTCCGATGACGCCTTTATCGCCAAAGGTGACGACGGCAGCGTAGATAGCCGCAATTGAAGCGACATTGCCCGCATGGTTCCAGAATTCGTTGCGGGCGACCTGGTCGGGAAATTTCTTCTCGCCCACCAAGCCGAGTGTCAGGCCCATGAGCGCCGGGCCGATAACGGCCCCGACGACCGCAGTCAGGGATTGGCCGCCGAATACGGAAAAATAGTCCGGGCTCACGAGGGTCCACAAGGCGCCAGCGCTCACGAGCATGACGGGAATGACGATCAGCACACGCTTGTGCTTGGAGCAATCGACCAGCGCACCGAACAGCGGCGTCGCCACCATGCCAAGGATACCGCCGAGCATTGCAACAATCCCCAAGGTCGCTGGGGACCACCCGCGTGTTGCCAGGAATGCATCAAGAAAGGGCCCAAGACCGTCGCGGGCATCTGCGAGAAAGAAATTGAGAAAGGCGAGCGCAATGAGTGAACGGCTGATTGAAACGCTGTTTGCGGACTGCACGACTGGCTCCATAACGCGGTCGCGCAGTGGTCTTGCCGGTGCCGCCTGCTGCCATTCGTTGCATGGAGTTCCACGGCTTAATACCCCGACAATAGTCTAATCGCCATGCGGGCTCCCGGCATCCGGAAAGGAAACATGCCCGACGTCGAAAACCTCGATCGAACCCCCTGATGGGATGGAATCTCGCTCGCCCCATAGTTCAAAGCGGATACGGGTCCAGCTTGTGGGCTCAAAACCCGAAATTGAAGCCAGCGCGCCATTTCGCTCCACGTCCTCGAACACTTCCGCCCCCTCCCGCCTTCGCAACTCCGCAAGTGACGAGTGGGGCGGGGTGAGACGCAATTCGCGCGTCGCAATGACAGCGCTTTTGATGTCGCTCGACATCCGCGCCTGCCATATAAACCAGGTTCTGACGGCGGGCCAGCCAAATGACTGCGTCAATCCCGCGAAACCATCGCCGCAAATGAAATCGTTGAGGCCTTCCTCATTATCCCACACATAGAAAGGCGCGTAGAGGTTCTCAGTGTTCGGCCCACTCTTGCGGGCCGTCAGGTAGGCCTTGAATTTCAAGTTGGGCAGATTGTCGAGCAGGGGTCCCTTCTCCGCGATACGCCTGTCAATGATCGACATGTCGTAATCGACCGGTAGCGTGAAGCTATACTGCATGGCGATCATGACTTTTCTTCCTCGACCGCGACCCCTTCAAGCATCTGCGCCTCGCCATTGCTGAACGACCACTCGTCCCGGCTCGACGTGCTTATGATGATCATGACATCATCCGGTCTTACCCCCGGCGACTCGCCGAGCAGCGTCACGAGCCGCTTGTAGAAGGCCTTTTTGGTTGCCGTGTTACGCGGCTTGCCGGTCGTGATCGAAAAGACAACGAAATCGTCAGACCGTGGCCCACCGAAATAATTGCGATCGAAGATCAGTTCGCCGGGACGATGCTGGTGGATTGCTTGAAAGCGGTCGGCCGCCGGTACGTTGAAGGTTTCAACCATCGCTTGTTGCAGGCTGTCCGACAGAGCTTGCACATAGTTTGCAGATTTTCCTTCAAGCAGCGAGATGCGGGTAAATGGCATGGTAGTTCCCTTCCTGTTCTGGCGTCAGCTACACTTGACGCCAACAATATAAGCGCGCAATATCGTCCTTAAAATCAGAATTATTTGAATTGTTAGTCCTGAAAATTGGGATAATTAAAATGCGAAGCATCACATTCGATCTCGACGTGTTGCGGACTTTTGCAACCGGCATCGAACTCGGCAGCTTTGCCAAGGCCGCGGAAAGACTGGGGCGCTCGACCTCTGCCGTCAGTTCGCAATTGAAGAAGCTGGAGCAGCAGGCCGGCGCAGACATCTTTATCAAACAAGGGCGCGGCCTCGCATTGACAGATGCCGGAGAGACGATGCTGGCCTATGCCCGCCGTCTGCTCGATATCAATGACGAAGCAGTTGCGGCGATTCTTGGCAGCAAACTCGAAGGTTGGGTTCGTCTCGGCCTGCAGGAAGATTTCGGCGAGAACATTCTGCCACAGGTGCTAGGGCAGTTTGCTCGTGCCCATCCCAAGGTCAGGATCGAAGCCCGTGTCGCCCGCAACGCCGAATTGATCGAAAGGGTAACGTCTGGGCGGCTCGATCTTGCGCTCGCCTGGAGCGACGGCGCTGTTACGCCCTACTGCGAACGCATCGTCGATGTGCCGATGTGCTGGGTTGGCCCGGCGGACGACGTCAACGACTGGCGGAAGTCTTCCGATCAGCCGTTGCCGCTGGCATGCCTCGAGGCTCCGTGCTTGTTACGGACCGCGGCTACCAATGCGCTCGACCATGCCGGTATTCCATGGCGGCTCGCTTTCACCAGCCCGAGCCTTGCCGGACTCTGGGCGGCAACGGCGGCCGGACTCGGGCTCACCGTCCGCACTCCGGTCGGCCTTCCGTCCAGTGTGCGGCGCGTCACACCGGTTGCTAGCGGCTTGCCTGAATTGCCTTCCCTCGGCCTCCTGTTGCATCGCGCCGAGGCGCATGCAGAACCGGCAACGGCCCGCCTCGCCTCAATCATGGTCGAGGCGGTAGAAAGTGCGGTTCAAGTCGTTCTATAGCACCCAAGGCGCGAAAACCGGCGCATTCACCGCGACGAGCGTTGCCCCAGGGGATTGGCTGCGCTTGCCTGCCATTTCAACAATCTCGAATGCCGTATGATCGGACAAAAGTGCGCGCAAGATCGCGGCGTTAAGTCTGTGTCCGCCGCGATAGGAGCGGAAACAACCTATGAAGGGCGCGCCCGCCAGTGCGAGGTCCCCGATGGCGTCGAGCGTCTTGTGGCGCACGAATTCATCCTTGTAACGCAAGCCGCCCGGATTGATCACCGAATTGTCGTCGCCGATGACCAGCGAATTATCGAGCGAGGAACCGAGCGCAAGACCTGCCGCCCAGAGCTTCTCGACGTCGCGCATGAAACCAAACGTGCGCGCTCTCGCAATCTCTGTGCGGAACATTTTCTCGTCGACGTCGGCGGCAAATTTCTGCCGGCCGATGATCGGCGTTTCGAAATCGATCTCGACCTCGTAGCGCGTGCCATCATAAGGGCGAAACTCCGCCCAGGAGGCACCCGACTCGATGCGCGTCGGCTTGAGGATACGAATGAAGCGCCGCTTCGCCGCTTGGCGCACAAAACCCGCTTCCTCTAAAGCATCGAGAAACGCCAGCGATGTACCGTCGAGAATCGGCACTTCCGGACCATCGATCTCGATGGACATATTGTCGATGCCGGCACCTGCAATCGCGGCCATGACATGCTCGACGGTGCTGATCGTCACGTCGGCTCGGTTGGTCAGTGTCGTCGACAGGTCCGTCGAGCCGACCTCAGACACCAGCGCCTTGATGGCGTGGCTGCCGCCCTTACCATCTGCCCGGTGAAACACGATCCCGGTATCGGGGTCGGCAGGCAGAAAAGTCATCGTCACGGGAGCGCCGCTATGAACGCCCGCTCCGGAAAGCGTCGTGCGTCCTGCTATCGTTGTCTGGAAATCGCGCATTGAACCTCGTGCCTGTGAAACTGACCGGACTCATTTCCGGTATCGACATCGATTGGTGAGCGGCGTTGCCGCGGAATCAGCCATTCTGTCATATTGCAGCGCAAGATACAGTTGGTGCCCTGCGAAGCAAAATCACGGTTTCGGGACATTTGTAACGAAACCGCCACGCATGCAGTTAAGTCGTTTCCATGCCAATTCAATGATTTGAATGCAGAATTCCGCCATTACTTGAATGGCGGAATTCATACTCGTTAATATTCCGTGATCGGATCAGTTGGCTTGCCGGCGCAGGAATGCCGGAATTTCCAACTGATCGTCTTCGGAAGCTTGGCGCGACTGCGGCTGCACACGGCCCTGATCGTCAAGCTGTCCACGGCGCGGCGCATAGATCGACGCATCCTGCGAGAGCGGACGGCGTGGCTCGGCCGGACGCATAGCGGGTTCCCGCGGCTGGGCCGGCTCGAGCCGTGCCGTTTCGTCTTCACGGCGGGTAAGGCCAGCTGTCAGGCGCTTCAGCAGACCCATCGGACCACGATCTTCCTGTGGCTCGTAGGCAGGTTGCTCGCGCGAGACCATGTCCCTCGCGTTGAGTTCCGCCTGAACGACCGGCGGGAAATCAGCAACATTGGGCATGCGCGGCGCAGCGGTCTGCACGGGCGCCGCCTGCATTTGCGGCTGGGGTGCCGGCTGGTGCACGGGCTGCACGGGTGCCGCCGCTACCGGCGCGTCGAAGACTTCCGGCGCAGGTGCCTGGAATATACGGCTCTGCGGGCGGAATTCCTGCTCGACCGGCTGTGGTGCACGCTGTCGAGCCTCGTGTTCGGCGGCGCGGATCACATCGGCGATCGGATCGGCAACACGTGCAACAGGCTGCTGCACCACCGGGCGGGCAACCGTCTCGACACGAGCTGCCGGCTGCGGGGCAGGCTTGGCAACAGGTTTCATAGGCTGGCGAAATTCGATCGGCGCTGGCGCCGACTCCCCAACCTGCTTGTCGATGCCGGTAGCAACGACCGAGACGCGAATGATCCCTTCGAGGCTTTCGTCGAAGGTCGCGCCAAGGATGATGTTTGCATCCTGGTCGACTTCTTCGCGGATACGCGTTGCAGCCTCATCGACTTCGAACAGCGTCATGTCGCGACCGCCCGTGATCGAGATCAGAAGTCCCTTGGCGCCGCGCATCGAGGTCTCGTCGAGCAACGGATTGGCAATTGCAGCCTCTGCGGCTGCCATTGCGCGGCCGTCGCCGGATGCTTCACCGGTACCCATCATGGCCTTGCCCATTTCGCGCATGACCGAGCGAACGTCGGCAAAGTCGAGATTGATCAGCCCTTCCTTGACCATCAGGTCGGTGATGCAGGCAACGCCGGAATAGAGCACCTGATCGGCCATCGCGAATGCATCGGCGAAGGTCGTCTTGTCATTGGCAATGCGGAAGAGATTCTGGTTGGGAATGACGATGAGCGTATCGACATTCTTTTGCAGGTCGGAAATGCCCATGTCGGCGGTGCGCATGCGGCGCTGGCCTTCGAAATGGAACGGCTTGGTAACGACGCCGACGGTAAGGATACCCTTTTCGCGTGCCGCACGCGCCACAACCGGAGCAGCGCCAGTGCCCGTACCGCCGCCCATGCCGGCAGTAACGAAGCACATGTGCGTGCCCGACAGATGATCATTGATCTCGTCGATGCATTCCTCGGCAGCTGCGCGGCCGACTTCCGGCTGCGAACCAGCGCCCAGGCCTTCGGTCACCGCCGCACCCAGCTGGATGAGGCGTTCTGACTTCGACTGCGAAAGTGCCTGTGCGTCCGTATTGGCCACAACAAACTCAACACCGCGCAAGCCGGCATTGATCATGTTATTGACCGCATTGCCACCGCCACCGCCAACACCGAAGACGGTGATCCGGGGCTTAAGCTCGGTAATATCCGGCTTTTGCAGATTGATGCTCATGTGTCTCGTTCCTTTTCGTCCTTACCGCCTCGCCGCTGCGGTATTTTCTTTTGGGTTTCCCCGATTGATCAAAAACTCTCTCTCAGCCACTGGCCGATACGCTGAAAACGCCCACCCGTACCTGTCATCAGCGATGATGAACCGGCCTTTACAGAACGCTCCTCAATTCCTGCCACCTGCGGATAAATCAGAAGACCAACCGCTGCGGAAAAAGCCGGACCCTTGGCCGCTTCGGGAAGTCCCGTAACACCGAGAGGACGGCCTATGCGCACATTGCGAGCCAGGATGCGGCGAGCGGCTTCTGGCAGCCCCGCCAACTGACTGGCCCCACCTGTAAGCACGACGCGCTTGCCAACGATCTGCCCATAACCCGATTGGTTCAGGCGATCGCGCGCCAGTTCCAGCGTCTCCTCGACGCGAGCCCGGATGATGCGCGTAAGTACGGCACGTGGATATTGATTGGGAACGTCCCGAGCGTCATTGCCGAGCGGCGACACGCTGATGAGGTCGCGGTCATCAGCGGCGCTCGGCAGTGCGGAGCCGTGCATGACCTTCAAGCGCTCTGCATCGTCCATATGGGCGGAGAGGCCGCGCGCGACGTCCATCGTCACATGGTTGCCACCGATGGCGATGGCGTCGGCATGAATGAACTTGCCTTCGGAAAAGACGGAGATCGTCGTCGTGCCGCCGCCCATGTCGATGCATGCGGCGCCCATCTCGGCTTCGTCGTCAACAAGCGCCGAAAGACCGCTGGCATAGGGAGTGGCAATCATCGCCTCGACCGACAGATGGCAGCGATTGACGCAAAGTTCGAGGTTACGCAGCGGCGCAGCGTCTGCCGTAAGCACATGCATGTCGACCCCGAGCGTATCGCCGATCATGCCAAGCGGGTCACGAATACCGCGCTCGCCGTCAAGGCCGTAGGCGACCGGCAGGGAATGGACGAGGTGCCGTTCGGTCGCAAGGGCCTGCTTGGCGCCCGCGGCGAGCACGCGGCGTATATCGGCCTGATCGACTTCATGACCGCCGAGATTGATACTTGCCGAGAACGTCTCACTCTTGAGGCGGCCAGACGAAATGTTGACGATCATGGAATCGACGGTGAGCCCGGCCATGCGCTCCGCCGCATCAACGGCGAGCCTGATAGCCTGTTCGGCCGCGTCGAGATTGACGATTACGCCCGATTTGATGCCGCGCGATTTCTGATGACCGATGCCGAGAACTTCGATGCGGTGCGTACGGCCCGGCAGAAGCGCGCTTTCCTCCCGCGGGCGCAGCCGCGCGATAATGCAGCAGACCTTGCTGGAGCCAATGTCGAGAACCGTCAAGGAGCGCGTCCGCTTTGCGGATGGCGCTCCCGTCGACGCGTTCTTTCCGTTCAGAATACTCATATACGCTTCTCCGAACGCTTTGGCGCCTTGTCCCGCGCCTTCAAATATTCAACACGCTGCACCATCGCCTCGGGTGTCAGCCTTACAACCACACGGTCCGTCAGCCGCATGTCGACTGACGCGATATCTCGCGACAGGATGCCCGACTTGCTATCCATATCGCCGATATCGGCGAGCGCCTGCTTGATCTGCCCCTCGGGCAGCATCAGCGTCACGCCGTTCTTCAAGAGCAGATCCCAACGCCGGTCACCTACCCGGGCATAGGCCCGCGCTTCGGCTGCGATTTGAGGGAATGCCGCCATCTGGGCAAACAGCAGTTTCGCCTGCTTCTCGGCGCCGGCACCGATGACCAGTGGCAGCGAAGCGCTGCGTCCGCCCGTATAGGGAACGATCACGCGCCCATCCGCATCAATGACTGAAAGCTCACTGCCGTTCTGCCAGACTGCCAGAGCCGTCCGTTCATGGATCGAAATCTGGATCGTATTGGGATAGACCTTGAACACGTCGACGGACTCGACCCAGGGTAGCGTGGCAACCGCCTTCTGGGCATCGGCCGCGCTCAATCCGACCAGCGACGTCTCGCCATCGAGCCCCAGCGCACCGAGAACGTCGATTTCCGACGTTTCCTTGTTGCCGACAACCTTCACATCTTCGATGGCAAAGCCGAACGTCGACGTCGTTACCTTGACGACTTCGGGTGCATGACCACCGAGGATCGCGCCGTAGGCACCCGTCAACGCAAAGAAGGCAACAGCACCGAGGGTTCCGACATGATTGGGAATCGTGAGCTCACCCTCGGCCAGGCGCGAGAATACGCGGACGGGCTTGCGCAGCAATTTCGGCAGGACGATGCGAAAACGGCCAAAAGCTGCCGAGCGGCCTGAAGCGACCTGAACAGCAGCGCGCGGACGCGCATTTTTAGCCTTCAACGCAAACACGATGCGTCCTCCACCATCCAACTCAACAATTCACCGAAGGTATGCCCCGCAGCTTTGGCGATATCAGGTACCAGGGATGTTGGAGTCATGCCGGGCTGGGTATTCACCTCCAGCCAGATAAGCTCGCCATCTTCGGAAAAACGGTCGTCGTAACGGAAGTCCGACCGGCTAATTCCTTTACATCCAATTGCCT
>NZ_JBBNAM010000094.1:0-6159 GCF_037994425.1 Phyllobacterium sp. | reverse complement strand
TCTCTGGCTGCGGTCGCGCCACCACACACATCAGCCGTAGATCGAAATCTCCATAGCCTCGACTGTGGTCCGCGGGTTCCTTCCTCGGGGACTTTCGTACGCCTGCTGGCGCCCGAAACTCTTCACGCTTGCGGAATGGCAGGTTTCGATAACGTTGCGCTCGATAGCTGCCATTCCTAGCACATGCTTTTCAACGCGGACGCCGAAAACATTGCGGTCGTTCGATCAGCCCGGCTCGTTCCTCCGAACCTACCATTCACTCAGGCAAGTGGGTTAGGGAACGGCACGTCGTAGTATTCGGCACAGAGTTAGGTCAGCAGTCGTTTCACACTCAAGTCGGCTATGGCCATTCGTCGAGGTGTGCTAATCGAAGAAGTGACTGCAGTCGATAAACGGGGCTTCAATAATTTGTGGGACTGTCGGGTTAAAATTGCGGGCTGGCTTAACTACGCGGCAGAATGGATTGATCGCCCGCAGAGCGAGCTAGAAAGTCAACCGAAGTTCCTTGACCTTGCTCCCACTGACGCGGCGGATGAGGCTGGCGTATATTCCGATGCCTTGTTTGCCGCGAGGGCAACCCCAGAGTTCTTAATATTGCGCTGACGGGTCCATAAGGATCTCGGGAAAGAAGTTCAGATTCTCAGAACCACCCGCCCGATAGTCTCGCCTGCCTCCAACGCTCGGTGCGCCTCACCAACGCCGTCGAACGAGACGGCGCGGTCGATATGGGCACGCAGTTTGCCCGTGTCGACCAGGTCGGCGATTGCGTCGAGTACCGTGACCTGCCTGAGCCTGTTTCTGTGATCCCGGGCTATCTGCGGCAGACCGATGTTGACGAACGAGACGTCGAGGTTCTTCCATTCCGCGAGCGCGTTGCCGCCGCTGGGCCAGTCAGAGACGACGGTGTTCACTAGCCGGCCGTAAGGCGCGACGTGTTCGAAGCTTCGAGCGAAGTTCTCATGCCCGACGAAGTCGAACACAACGGCAGCGCCATCCTTGCCACTCCAAGACCTCAGCTTCTCGTTTACGTCCTCGCTACGATAGCGTATCGCGATTTCGGCACCTATCCCCAGAACGAACTTCGCTTTTACGTCATTCGACACCGTGGTGGCTGTCCGGGCACCGATATTTGCAAGGTACTGAATAGCGATGTGGCCGAGGCCACCCGCCCCACCGTGCACGAGAACGTGGTCGCCAGACTTGACGTTTCCTTTGTCAAAAACGGCTTCCCATGCAGTTAGGCCGACGACGGGCAGCGCCGCGGCCTGCACGAAGTCCACGCTCGCTGGCTTTCTAGAGACGTAACCTCCGTGGATTACCTTGAATTCAGCGTAGCTGCCGGGATTGCCCGGATACCCGCCGTCTATGTACCAGACTTCGTCTCCGACCGTGATCCCGTCCACCGCATCGCCAGTCTCCTCGATCACGCCCACGCCATCGATGCCGAGGATCGTGGGTGATCCTGTCGCGGCAGACGGGTCATGGCGCTGTCCGCTCTTCCTGTTTTGCCAATCCGCAGGGTTTACCCCGGCGGCTATGACCCTGACGAGAACATCGGAAGGCCGCTCGATTTTCGGTCTGGCTATTTCCCGGACCTGCAAGACTTCAGGTCCGCCGGGGGCGACCATCACCAGCGCTCGCATGGTCTCAGACATGGCGCACCACTCCGCCGCTCTGCTCGATCGCGTTGATCAGGCGGTGCAGTTTGACCGCGTCTTGAAACGTTGGACTGTGCCGCGTGCCCGATGTCATGTCTGAAGCGAAGAGTTCGTAGAGCTTCCTCACGTTGCCCGTGAGGACGTTGTCCTCAGGACGGAAGTCGTCAGGCACGAAGATCGGGTGAAGCGTCTCGTCCGCTTGCGCCCCCATGAGCTTGAACCCGCCGAGGCCCACGTAGCCAACGGGACTTGTGAGCAACAAGTCGCCTCTGCTGCCGTTGATCTCCACATGGAAATTGGTCGCACGCGACAGGCCGCCGCGGAAATGGCTTGTCACCACGCCGCCGGAGGTTAACTTGCCAGTGAAGGCGATCTGATCCGCGACGTCGAGCGGGACGACTTCTTTGCTCTCAATCATCCTTATAGTTGGGCGGCGACTGACCAACGTCCCCGACACGGTGAGGAAGTCCTCGTCGAGCGCGAACAGCAAGGCATCGATAGTGTGGGCGAACGGCACATGGAGCATGCTCGCGCCTTTGGACCGGTCCAGCGTGTATCGGAATGCCTCCTCCATCTCTTCCCCCCAGGTGATTCCCGAGCCGATGACCGACGCCGAAAGCACCTCGCCGAGAAAACCCTGCTTGATCAGCTTGCGCATGTGCCGGAGTGTCGGGTTCGCGCGGGTTTGAAGGCCGATCATCGACGAGACGCCTTTTTGCGCGGCGAGCGCATTCATTGTCTGAGCGTCCCGGAGATTTATGCCGAGCGGCCATTCGGAGAACACCGACTTCCCAGCCTCAAGCGCGGCAGTCACGAGTTGAAGGTGTTCCGGCACCCTCACGGTGACCACGACGAGGTCCACGTCAGGATGATGCACGAGCTCTTCCGTCGACGAGACAGCGTGGTCGAAGCCAAACTTCTTTGCAGATGCTCTGGCGATTTCAATCCGGCTATGGCTTAGCGCAGACAGGCGGTACTGCGGTAGCTCCCAAAGTGCGGGCACATGAGCGGTCGACGCCCATCCCCGGTCGGGGTGAACGCCGATAATGCCGACTCTGATCGGTGGGTGGGTCATTGGACCAGCTCCTTCGGCATGATTTCAAGAATGGTTCGACGGAGCTCAAGTTTGGCGATCCGCCATTGCCCGTCCTCTAACACCCAGGTTTCGTAGTAGTGCCCGTAACCGTGCATACTGGAAGGACGTGCATCGTCGCCGGGAGGGAAAACGAGATAGTCTTCCATCGACCAGATCGCCGCCACCTCGTTGTCGGACACTTTTTCCATTTCAGCATTGTGGACCTGATGGATCGTCCGTGCACCTTCAAGGTAACGGGCGCTCGTCGTCACGAACTCGTCGACCGACGTGAAGGCGTGCATCGTCTGCCCTTCCGCGTCCACGAAGCGGATGTCCGGTGCTTCCGAGAACAGTCTCCGGAATTCGGTCCAGTGCTTAGTATCGATGTATCGGCAGTACCTGGCTTTCCTCATGCCGATCTCGTCGAATGGCTGTGTATCGTTCTGCATTTAAATTCTCCTTTCGGATGCCTACATAGGATGTTCATTCAGGACGGTTGAGGTCGATCAGTCCTGGAATCTTGTCGAATCGTCCAATGGTCACGAGCTCATGGATACGCTTTCCAAAATCTTCGCCGCTCCACGCATCAAAGAGGCAAAGTTCACACGTCTGGAGGCAAGCGCGCCCTGGGGGATTGTTTCCCCGGGCGAGCGCGTCGTGAAATTCGTTCACGTCGTAGGCGGTTCGGCCGTGCTAACCACGCCCGACAGTTTCGAACCGACTCGGCTCCTCAGCGGCGATGTATTCATCTTGCTCGACTACGCCGCGTACAAAATCTTCGATGACGAGCGGTCCTTGCTTATCGACTGTGTCGATGTCGAGCGCGGCCGGGTGGGCGACAGGATCGAGTTTGGCGGCGGCGGAGCCACGACGACGTTCATCAGCGGGTCATTCGAGATCGAGCGATTTGAGCGCGATTCCGTTCTTGACGTCCTTCCCCGATTTCTGCACCTCAAGGAAAGCGGGGGCCGTACCGCAGCCTTCACTTCGGTTTTGGAAATGCTAGCCGTCGAAACAGCCGCTCCAGGTCTGGGAGCCGACGCCGCGGTCGCCAGATTGTTCGAGCTACTGTTCATCCACGCGATCCGCGCATATGCGCGGGACGACGGAAGCCCTAAGCGCGGATGGTTAGCAGCCGTATCGGACCACCGTCTGAAATCGGTCATCGAAGCCATCCACGCCGATCCGGCGAGAGACTGGACTATCGACGCCCTAGCCCGCACCGCAGGCATGTCACGGTCGGCTTTTGCGGTCCACTTCAAAAACGTTCTCGAGCAAACGCCACTGGAGTATCTGACCGCGTGGCGTGTGCATTGCGCTTCGGCGCTACTCGTAAAATCCTCCTCGACGATATCGGAGGTCGCCCGCAAGGCGGGATACGGCTCTGATGCCGCGTTCAACAAGGTGTTCAAGCGCGTCACGGGTCACACTCCGGCCATGTTCAGAAAGGCGAATGGCGTTGGTCCACATCTGCGGACTCCACACCTTTCAGAACCTCAGAAGCGGTGCAATGGAATCCGAATGACAATTGAAGCATGACGGCCTCCTTGGCCTTATAGTCGTGACCGGATCGAAGTCACTCCGTGATCTTGACGAAGCCGTGCTGCACGAGCTGTATCGTACGAGCCATGGCATCCAGATTGATCTTGATGCGGGGCAGAAGATCCGCGTTCCCCCAGCCGTTTACCTTCGCTGTCGCCCCGCAGAGTTCGACCTTAACGCCTATATCGATGAGGTCGGCGACAAGCTTCTTGTAGGGATTGCCTGTGGCAATGTTACGCGACGCGTTATAGGCTGCGTCGTCCAGGGTGACGTGACCTGCATTGGTGTGAAAGACCACGATCACGTCGGATTCCGCTTTCCAGTTCGCGACGTCCGTGGTGATCAGCTGAAGATGGAGCAGGGTGGCGGGAAGGTCTCCTTCGAACTGAAGCGAACCGATGCTGTGCACCGACTTGACCTGTTGCAGTTCGACCGGAATATCGATGAACAGAGCACTCTTGGATTCGGACATCGTCGTCTCCTATCTGGATTTGATTGTGGTCGGCGGATCGGTGCCGGGACGATGGCGCGTGGGGGTCGGGGAGGTGCGCGCCAGTAAGAGATGAGCCGGTAGTCGGCCTGCGGGCACTAGGCGCCCTCGTAAACAAGCCGCGTGAAGAAGCCCGGATCGATGACGAAATTGCCCCATTTGGCGTCGAATGCCGCCGTCGGCTTGGCCGCAACAGCCTCATCCATCGACCGTCCCGCGCGTTTGAGCGCCGCGACATTCTCCCGGATTGCCACCAGCATGTCGCGGAACTCCTGCAACTCGGTGCGGTTGCTCACCGGATTTCCGTGACCCGGAATGATTATGGTCTTGTCTGTCGAGGCGGACAGGTTCGCCTCGGACGCCGCGATCATCCCGTCTATGCTGCCGCCAGTCGAATGGTCGATGAAGGGATATATTCCGTTCCAGTAGGTGTCGCCGACATGCAGTACATTGGCTTCGCCGAACATCACCGAAATGTCGCCGTCAGTATGCGCCGGACCATAATATTTCAGGGTAACTGACTCCCCGTTGAGCTTGAGCGAATGCTCCTTGGAGAAGACGTGCTTGGGGACGCCTCGTGGCTCCAGCGGGAGGAAATTGTAGTCCCAGTCTTCGACCCGCTGGACCTGCGAGAGGTATTTACGCGTGTTCTCGTGCGCGATGATCTTGGCTCCGCCGGAGCCGATCCAGGCGTTCCCGTCTGCATGGTCGAAATGCCAGTGGGTATTGACTAAGTGGGTTACAGGGTCGGGCGAGATTTCGGCGAGCGCCTTCGTCATCTGCTTGCGGGAGACACTGATGCCAGCGTCTACCATGACGAGACCGTCCTTCCCGCCAAGTACCGCGACGTTGCCGCCAGAACCTTCCAGGATGGTGATATCGTCCCTCAGTTTGTGGGTGGTGATAACGGACTTTGCGGCGCTGTCTTTTATGAGGCTCACCAGACCCCGCGCCTCGGCGTAGGCTTCGCGGGGGCTCAACCATTCCCCTGTGGCGGCAAAGCCAGCCGCGCCGACGCAGCAAAGGCAAAATCCACGCCGCGAGAGCATATGTTCGGACTTCATGACATACCTTTCCGCAGCCGGTCTCAGGAGAGCCGACGGCTTTCGAGCTGGAGTTGGAGAGGTCGGGGGCAGGCGTTGCAGTCTGCCCGAGTGGTCAAGCCTTGATAAAGGCGAGCAGGTCCGCATTGATCACGTCGGCATGCGTCGTGAACATCCCGTGCGGGTAGCCGTGATAGACCTTGAGTTCACCGTTCTTGAGCAACTTCACGGAAATTTCCGCCGAGTCGGCTATAGGGACGACTTGGTCGTCGCTGCCGTGCATCACCAGGACCGGGACAGTAATTGCCTTCAGGTCCTCCGTAAAATCGGTTTCGGAGAAGACCTTGATGC
>NZ_JBBNAM010000093.1:0-10312 GCF_037994425.1 Phyllobacterium sp. | reverse complement strand
AGACTGTCGAGCATCGCAATCAATCTCTGCGCAGTCGGTATTCGCCGGTCTCCGGATCCTGCACAAGGGTTCCTTGCGCATGGTTTTGTACTTCCTTCTCCGCTTCGCGGACACGCTTCGAAACGCGTTTCGCTTCTTTCTTAAATGAGCGGTAGCCGTATACGGCAATGACGCCGACAAGAGCGAAAAAGATCAACTGTGGCATTACGCGCAAACCTCGAAAAGCAATCCTATCCAATTCATATTAGCACGCGGCGCAGGGGATGAAAAACGGTCTCCACACCAATCAGAGGCCGAATCTCGACCAGAGCGCGCGCTCTTCTGCGGCACTGATCATACCGCTGGCAAAGTTGGCGCCAAGCTCCCCGATTTTGGTCTCAGCAGAGGGCAGCTTGCGTCCAAACAGGCCGCGGGGCTGGGCTATCAGTCTTAGTCGCGTCTTGGGGCCATATTGCGAGCGAAGGTATGAGCGCATGTCACCCAGTGCATCGACGAGCCCGAGTTCAAGTCCGCGCGTTCCGGTCCAGAACTGACCGGTGAAAAGGTCCGGATTGTCGGTCAGCTTCTCGCCACGCCGTTCCTTGACGAGATTGATGAATGTCTCGTGGATCTCGAGTTGCAGCGCCTTCAGGTGCTCCACATCCTCCTTGTTCTCCGGCCTGAACGGATCGAGGGTCGCCTTGTTCTTACCGGCCGTATAGACGCGCCGTTCGACGCCGATCTTCTTGATGAGATCGGTGAAGCCGAAACTCGCCGAGACGACGCCGATTGAGCCGACAATTGACGAGGGATCTGCGATGATTTCATCGCCGGCGATGGCGATCATGTAACCGCCCGAGGCAGCAACGTCCTCGACGAATATGTAGACTTTCTTGTTCTTCTCGGCGGCGAGATCGCGAATGCGCCGGAAGATCAAGCGCGACTGCACGGGCGATCCGCCCGGCGAATTGATTGAAATGGCAACGGCAGGCGAATCCTTGTCGCCGAACGCCTTTTCGAGAACGGCCGCCGTTGTGGCAAGTGAAAGATTCTGCCGGAATGGGCCGCCACCGGTCATGATGGCGCCATGGAGACGGACGACCGGTATTTCCACGTGATCGGGTCGCCAGCGGCGTGGCAATAGTTTCCGGATGAATCTCACCAGGCGTTTCTCCTTTATGAACATTGCTTTCGGAGCATGTAGGCGGCGCGCGACAATTCGCAATGCCACGATTGTTTAAAAAAGTGGCGCCAGTCCGTTGTTGATCGCGTCCGCGCGTTCGGTGAAGCTGTTGCCGCTTTCGTGGTGCATGACCAGGGCGGGCTGCAATGTCAGGCCGGCGCGACTGCCGCGCGTTCCCTTGATCACGATGCGTATGGCCGCCTCCTGCGGCCTTGGCTGCACAGGTACGATCAGCAATCCGCCGAACCGGCCTTTGAGCGCATCGAGAAGTTCGGCAATCGAGGTCGGCCGGGCAATGATTCCGATGCCACCGCCCGGTTTGACGATCGCCGTTGCCGTCCTGATCCACTGCTCCAGCATGCCATGTGTCATGACATGCGCCTCTGCCTTCATCAGATCCGGCGTCGAACGGTCCGTCGGCATGTTGAAAGGCGGGTTCATGATTGCGAAGTCAAAAGCGTTGTCGCCGAGCCCGGCGGCGATGCGCGACTTGCCTGTAAGTGTCACGTCCGCCTCGATAACCTCGGCGCGATTGGCGAGTGCGGTATTTTGCGGCAGCACAAGTGAGTTTCGAGCGAACTCTGCCATGTAGTCGGAGCGTTCGATCAGTGCTGCGCTGGCGTTAGGGCAGCGCGAGAGAACGGCAAGGCCAGCAGCTCCGGCGCCGGCCCCGAGATCGGCGACGTGGCCCGAGAAATCATTCGGTACCGTAGCCGCCAGTATCATCGCGTCGACACCCGAACGATGGCCCCTGGCGGCAGGCTGGAGCAAATGGAATCTGCCGCGGTGGAATGCGTCGATCGTGTGCGGAACGTCCCGGGCAAGCATGGTTCAGTTGCGCAGCTCCTGTTCGATCCCGGCGTCTTTCAGGAGTTGCCGAACCTCTTTTTCACGCTCGCCATCGACCATGATCCGACGTGCCAGAACGCCGAGCGAGCCCTCGAGGATGCTCATATTCGAGTCGGCAACGAAGTGAGCGATCCCGGCTTCCTTGAGGAGGGACTCCACGAAGGAAATTAGTACGGGGTCGTTGGTGCGCATTATTTCGATCATGACGTTCCCGGGTTGGAGCATACATTTTGAGCCAGCGCTTATCACGAATTTGTAAGCCTTGCTATTTCTGCGCGCCAATTCGCCGCTTGCGGGTTATATCCTGTCAAAATAAGGTGTCGCCGCATCAGGCCAGAACCGCAGGAGTTTCGTTTTGGGCGTTGTTGTCAGTCTTGACGAGAAGAAAAATACGACGGGATCGGTGCAGCCGCTGGTCGATCTGACCAGGGCGGACATGGGTCGCGTCAACGAACTTATCCTTTCCAAGGCCGGTTCAGACGTCGAGATGATTCCGGAAGTGGCGAACCATCTGATTTCGTCCGGGGGTAAACGTTTGCGCCCGATGATCACGCTCGCTGCCGCTCGCATGTTTGGTTATCAGGGCGATGGTCATGTCAAGCTCGCGACCAGCGTCGAGTTCATGCACACCGCGACCCTGCTTCACGACGATGTAGTCGATGAGAGCGACCTGCGGCGCGGCAAGAGTACGGCCCGCATGATCTGGGGTAACCAGGCGAGCGTTCTCGTCGGCGATTTCCTGCTCGGCCAGGCTTTCAAGATGATGGTGGATGTCGGATCGCTTGAGGCGCTTGATGTGCTTGCCACGTCTGCTTCCATCATCGCCGAAGGCGAGGTGATGCAGCTTGCCGCGGCGAAAAATCTCGAGACCACCGAAGATGAATATCTCGCCGTGATCAAGGCAAAGACGGCAGCGCTGTTTTCTGCCGCCGCCGAAGTTGGCCCGATCATCGCCTCCGCATCGCGCACCGATCGCCAGGCGCTGCGCTCCTACGGTCTCAATCTTGGCCTTGCCTTCCAGCTTGTCGACGACGCCCTCGACTATGGCGGCAACGCGAAGGATCTTGGCAAGAACACCGGCGACGATTTCCGTGAAGGCAAGATTACGCTGCCGGTCGTGCTCACCTATCGGCGTGGAACGTCTGAAGAGCGCCAGTTCTGGAAGGAAGCGCTTGAAAATGGCGCCAACGATGACAAGGGCCTCGAGAAAGCCAAAGGTTTGATGACGCGTTATGGCGCGCTCAATGATACAATACAGCGTGCACGCCATTTTGGCGGCATTGCCCGGGACGCGCTGGCCCCCCTCGACCGATCGCCGGAAAAGGACGCGCTCCTCGAAGTCATCGATTTCTGCATAAGCAGGGTCAATTGACGGGAAATTGATCGAACAATGCCGCTATCGGGTCATCGCGGGCATTCCAATCTTTCAATGAATGTTGAGAGAAAACCGTAAAAAGGCCATGGTTGGCCTTCTGGATTCGGCCAATCATGCAACTGGAAAGATAATGAGGGTTTCAATTATGCGGCGTAGTAAATTGCTCGGCTCCGTTATGGGGGCAACACTCGCCGTATTAACCGTGGGTGCCGCCGCGGCGGAGGCAGCAACCAGCAAGGCCCCGCCACCGTTGAATGCAGGCACGCTTTCGGGTGCCTTCCTGTCGGCCCGCAGCGCCGAACGTGACAACGACTTCTCAAGTGCGATCAACTTCTATCGACAGGCGCTGACATTCGATCCCAAAAATACCGAGCTTCGGCAGAGCCTGCTTCTCGTGCTCCTGACCGACGGCCAGTTCAAGCAGGCCTTGCCGATTGCAGAAGATCTCAAGGCCGTGCCAGAGATCGAACGGTTCTCGCGCCTTGCCCTCGGCATCGATGCGCTCAACCGCAAACAGTATCAAAAGGTAAACACCTTGATGATGCTGTCGCTGCAGTCGGATCTCGACCGCATGATCACCGGGTTGATTTCTGCATGGGCGAAGGCAGGGGCCGGCAAGCCTAACGAAGCGCTGTCCATGATCGACAAGCTTCAGGGCCCCGAAGGGTTCAATCTGTTCAAGACCTATAATTCCGCGCTGATCGCCGACATGGCGGGCCAAAAGGACAAGGCGGCTGCCTTCTACCAGAGCGCCCTCGACGACAAGGTGAGCGTCGCGGCGGCGCCGGACACCTATGAGCGGCTCGTCGAAGCCTTTGCATCGTTCAAGTTCAGGAATGGCGATCGCGACGGTGCCGAGGCCTTGATCCAGCAGGCATCGGAAATGCTGTCGGGACGCATGGTCCTTACGGAATTCGGCAAGCAGATTGCCGATGCGAAATCCATGAAGCCCTTGATTCAAACGCCGCAACAGGGCGCGGCCGAGGTACTCTACACGATTGCGACTGCCATCGACCGTAACGGTGCCGAAGCCTTCTCGAAGCTTTATCTGCAGATGTCGCTGCCGCTCCGTCCCGACAACGACGCAACGCTGTTCCAGCTTGGCGATATCAGCGCGAAGCTCGAACAACCGGAGAAAGCCATCGATTATTTCGGCCGCATCCAGGCCGATTCGGCCTATAGCCGAGACGCAAAAATGCAGTTGGCGATCAACCTTGCCATCCTAAAACGCAACGATGAGGCGATCCAGCAATTGAACAGCTTGCTGGATAGCAATCCGCAGGACATGCGGACCTATCTTGCAATCGGCAGCATCTATTCGCAGGACAAGAATTTCCGACAGGCCGCTGAGACCTATGACAAGGCCGTCGCGACATTGACCAGCCCCAAAAAGGAAGATTGGTCCATCTATTATCAGCGCGGGATTGCTTATGAGCGGCTGAAGGAATGGGACAAGGCCGAACCCAATTTCCTCAAGGCGCTCGACCTTTATCCGAACCAGCCGCAGGTGCTCAATTACCTGGGGTATTCCTGGATAGACATGAATATGAAGCTGGAACAGGGCCTCGACCTCATCAAGAAAGCGGTCGAAGCCCGCCCGCAAGATGGCTACATCGTTGATTCGCTTGGCTGGGCCTATTATCGGCTGGGGCGCTATGACGAAGCGGTCACACAGCTGGAGCAGGCCGTGAAACTGCGGGCTGAGGACGCGACGATCAACGATCATCTCGGCGACGCCTATTGGCGTGCGGGTCGCAAGCTCGAAGCAACGTTCCAGTGGGCGCACGCCCGCGATTCGAAGCCCGAACCGGAAGACCTGGTGAGGATCGAGGAAAAACTGAAAAACGGCCTGCCGGACGAAAAGGATCCGGGTGTGGCCAAAAACGGCACTGAGCCGGTGAAGCCGCCCGTCGAGCCGACGCCCGCGCCTGCGCCAGACAAGAAGGGCTGACCACGTCGTTTTGCTTGACCGGTTGGGGTGCAGGTCTTAGGGAGTGCACTCCAACCCTTCTTGCCAAAAGGTCGCCCGGTGACTTCTTCCTTGACCGATCACATGCAGCCGGCCCGTTCATTTCAGGGCCTCATTCTGACGCTTCACAATTATTGGGCCCAGCATGGCTGCGTGATCCTGCAGCCCTACGACATGGAAGTGGGAGCGGGTACATTCCACCCGGCAACGACCCTGCGTTCGCTTGGACCGAAGCCGTGGAAGGTCGCCTATGTGCAGCCGTCGCGTCGCCCGAAGGATGGCCGCTATGGCGAAAACCCCAATCGGCTTCAGCACTACTACCAGTATCAGGTGATCATGAAGCCATCGCCGGCAAATCTGCAGGAACTCTATCTCGGTTCCTTGCGCGCGATCGGCCTTGATCCCCTGCTGCACGACATCCGGTTCGTCGAAGACGACTGGGAAAGCCCGACACTCGGCGCCTGGGGGCTCGGCTGGGAATGCTGGTGCGACGGGATGGAGGTTTCGCAGTTCACCTATTTCCAGCAGGTTTGCGGTATCGAATGCTCCCCGGTATCCGGCGAATTGACCTATGGGCTCGAGCGCCTCGCCATGTACGTGCAGGGCGTCGACAATGTCTATGACCTGAATTTCAATGGCCTCGAAGGCGACGAGAAGGTTACCTACGGCGATGTGTTCCTGCAGGCCGAACAGGAGTATTCGCGGTATAACTTCGAGCATGCGAACACCGCCGTGCTACTGCGCCATTTCGAGGACGCCGAAGCCGAGTGCGAAGCCCTTCTGAAGGCCGGTGGTCCGAAGGCGAGTGACAACACTTCCATCCACAAGATGGTGCTGCCGGCCTATGACCAGTGCATCAAGGCGTCACATGCTTTCAACCTGCTCGACGCGCGCGGCGTGATCTCCGTCACGGAGCGGCAAAGCTATATTCTGAGGGTGCGCAATCTTGCCCGGCAATGCGGCGAGGCTTTCCTGCTAACCGAAGCTGGCGGCGTCAATTTCAGAAGCGAGTCCGTATAATGCCTGATCTTTTGCTCGAACTTCGCTCGGAAGAAATTCCCGCCAGCATGCAGCGCAAGGCTGCAGACGATCTGAAGAAACTCGTGACGGATGCTCTCGTAGATACTGGGCTTACCTATGAAGCCGCCGGCGACTACTGGACCCCGCGCCGACTGACGCTTGACGTGCGCGGTTTGACCGCGCACTCCAAGGATGTTCACGAGGACCGCAAGGGTCCGAGCGTGACCGCGCCCGAACAGGCCATCGCCGGCTTCCTCCGCTCGGCAGGTCTCTCCGATATTTCCGAAGCGCATGTTCACACCGACCCCAAAAAGGGCGATTTCTACGTTGCGCACCTCACCAAACCGGGTCGCGCCGCCGAAGAGATTATCGCCGAAGTCCTGCCGAAAATCATTCGTGAGTTTCCATGGCCGAAATCGATGCGCTGGGGCGCTGCATCTTCAAAACCGGGAAGCCTCCGCTGGGTTCGCCCCCTGCAATCGATTGTCTGCACCTTCGGGCCCGAAACCGAGGAGCCCGTGGTCGTTGATTTCGAAATCGACGGTCTGCGCGCGGGCAACATCACTTATGGCCACCGCTTCCTCAGCGACGGCAAGCCGATCACGGTGCGCCGCTTCGACGATTACGTGGCAAAGCTCGATAAGGCCAAGGTCGTACTCGACGCCGACCGGCGCAAGGAGATGATCCGCTCCGATGCGCAGAACATTGCCTTCGCGTCCGGTCTCGACCTCGTCGAGGACGAGGCGCTCCTGGAGGAAGTCTCCGGGCTTGTCGAATGGCCAGTCGTTCTGATGGGCGAGTTCGAGGAAGAGTTTCTCGCCATTCCGCCCGAGGTCGTCCGCCTGACGATCAAGACCAATCAGAAATGCTTCGTCACGCGCAAGCAGGGCGAGTCCGAGCGCCTCTCAAACAAGTTTATCCTCGTTTCGAATATTGAAGCGAAGGATGGTGGCCGCGAGATTGCATTCGGCAACGGCAAGGTTGTTCGCGCCCGCCTTTCCGATGCAATTTATTTCTGGCAGACCGACCAACATGATCTGCCCGACATGCATACGCTTGCGGCGGCGGCGATAAGGTTGGATCTTGATCTCAAGAAGCCGCTCGACCAGCGCATGGCCAGGCTCGACGCCCTCAATGTCACATTTCATGCAAAGCTCGGAACGCAGGGAGAGCGTGTCATCCGGATAAGGGCGCTTGCTCGCGAGATCGCGCCGCTGGTCGGCGCCGATCCGGCGCTGGCGATGCGCGCTGCGGTGCTCGCGAAGGCGGACCTGACGACGGAAATCGTCGGCGAGTTTCCCGAATTGCAGGGTGGCATGGGTCGCAAATATGCCCTCTTACAAGATGAACATCCCTCCGTGGCGGCGGCGATCGAAGAACACTACAAGCCACAGGGCCCCTCGGATATCGTGCCGAGCGATCCTGTTTCGGTGGCAGTGGCTCTGGCCGACAAGGTCGATACGCTTGTCGGCTTTTGGGCGATCGATGAAAAGCCCACGGGGTCGAAAGACCCGTTTGCACTGCGCCGTGCGGCCCTGGGTGTCATTCGCCTGCTGCTCTCCAATGACTGGAAAATCGAGCTTATGCCGGTCTTCGAAACCGCACTCTCGCAACTGCGCGAAGACAGCATCGAGAAGCGGGTCGAAAGCTACGAGGAACGGCAGGCCGCTCAGCAGTCTGGCGACGTCGATGGCGAGGAAGACGTCATCAACGCCGTTGCGGGCTTCGAGAAGCGCGTGCGCAGCGATGTGGTCAAGCAGGCACAGCCGGTACTGGTTGATCTGCTCGCCTTCTTCCATGATCGCATGAAGGTCTATCTGCGCGACCTCGGCGCCCGCCACGATCTCATCGATGCAGTGCTTACCGATGGCGCGGACAACCTGTTGTTGATTGCCCGCCGCGTTGAGGCGCTCGTTGTTTTCCTCAACACCGAAGATGGTCAGAACCTTCTCGCAGGCACAAAGCGCGCCGCGAATATCCTGAGCGCCGAAGAAAAGAAGGGCACGCCTATTGCCGGCGCGGTCGATTCAGCACTCTTCAGTCAGGATGAGGAACGGCGCTTGTCCACGGCGGTGAATCAGGCCGAGAAGGAAGCCGCGCAAGCGATTCAAAAAGAAGACTTTTCCGGTGCCATGATCGCGCTTAGTGCTTTGCGTGAACCGGTTGATTCATTCTTTGAGAAAGTGCTCGTTAATGACGAGAATGCAGCGATCCGGGCCAATCGCCTTGCGCTGCTTTCCCGTATCCGCACGGCAACCAATACGGTCGCAGATTTTTCGAAAATCGTTGGCTGACAAAAAAATTACGCGCTTGTCTCCGCACCTGGACCTTTTACTGCAAGCCGGCGCGAAGCGGCGTCTCAGCGACGTCGGCAAGGGTCTTTTGCGGCACTGGCTCGCCGGCTGGAACGAGTTCAGCGGCATTGGCTGCAATTGGCGACGTCGATGCACTGGCGACAGTCGGTGTAGTTGGCGAGGGAACATCCCGACCTTGCAGGCGGGCCATATATTGCCGCGAGCGTTCGCGGCGTTCTACGTAGGCTTGAAGGCGTGCCGCTTCCTCGGCGCGCTTTGCCGCACAAGGAGTGCAGATCGGATTGCCGTCTGCGTCGATGCTGTCGTAACCGACATAGGAAATGGATTTCGGCGTCGTCGATCCGTCAATCAGATTGATGGATTCTCCTGCGTAGGCTGGAGCCATTAGCATGATGGTGGCAGTAGCAGCGAGTATCTGGCGCAGCATGGTAGTGCGTTTCCCCCTGAGGTTCATCCCTCTAGATCCCAGCTCTAGCAGCGATATATTGCCAAGCCATATTCCGGATCGATTCAATTTTACGCATGAACTCATTCGGCGTGTTCATCAGCCGATACTTGCGAGGATATATCGGCATCGTGTAGGCAAGGCTGGTCATTGGAGAACGCCTTGGCAACGATTTTGGGAACGGACGATCAGGCAGTGCTGACGGCAGCCAATGCGCTCGCCGATGGCAAGCTCGTCGCGATTCCGACCGAGACCGTCTACGGCCTTGCCGCCGACGCGACCAATGGTGATGCCGTTGCCGGTATTTTCGAAGCGAAGGGCAGGCCGCATTTCAATCCTCTGATCTGCCATGTCTCGGGTATCGCCATGGCCGAACGCTACGCTGCGATCGATCCGCTCTCGCGACGGCTGATGGAGGCGTTCTGGCCGGGACCGCTCACGTTCGTCCTGCCGCTCAGGCCCGATACCGCGATTCACCCGCTGGTCGCCGCCGGTCTCGATACGATTGCCGTGCGCATGCCGCGCGGCGTTGCCGGCAAGATCATCGCAACGCTGGATCGCCCGCTCGCGGCGCCGAGCGCCAATACGTCCGGCAAGATCAGCGGAACCAGCGCGCATGCCGTGAATGACGACCTTGGCGCGCGGATCAGCCTTATTCTTGACGCCGGCCCCTCCGAGGTCGGGTTGGAGTCGACGATCGTCAAGGTCGATGGACCCCGCGTTGCGTTGCTACGCCCGGGTGGTCTTGCGGCCGAAGACATAGAGGCGGTCGTTCAGGCAAAGCTCGAACGTATGGACCAGCGGGCAGCTATCGAGGCGCCTGGCATGATGGCCTCGCACTACGCGCCGACGGCGAGCATGCGGCTGAACGTGCATGAAGTGAGGGAAGGTGAGGCGCTCTTGGCCTTTGGTCCGCAGCGTGCGAGCACTGCCGAGAACGCGAGCGCCAGCCTCAACCTCAGCGATAGCGGCAATCTGCGCGAAGCGGCCGCCAATCTGTTCGATTTCATGAAGCGCCTCGATCGCCTCGGTGCCCCCGTCATCGCCGTGGAGCCCATACCTTTCAACGGCCTCGGCGAAGCGATCAATGATCGGCTTGTCCGCGCCGCCGCGCCCCGTGCCACGTTAATTGCCGAAATGGATGAGATAAAATGAGTTTGACGCCTGAACTTCTTGA
>NZ_JBBNAM010000092.1:0-4755 GCF_037994425.1 Phyllobacterium sp. | reverse complement strand
GGATGCGCTGCGCCAGGCGAACCCAGCTGAACGTCGGATTGATATTGGCAAGAAGTCCCGAACCCGCAGTCCGTTCGCGATCCTCAATTCCGGCGGCGATGCTGTCGACGTGGCCGATGATGACGCCCGACTGTCCCATCAGCCGGACCTTGACGGGGTCGCCGACGCGAATACGGGCGAGCTTTGTTTCCTCAAAATAGCCTTCCACGCGAATGGAGTCCGTATCGACAAGTGCCATCTGTGCGCTGCCGGTCGTCACATAATTGCCGGGCCGCAGCGAAAGGTTGCTGATGGTGCCGTTGACGGGCGCCTTGACTTGTGATCGCTCGCGGTTGAGGCGGGCGAGTTCCAGATTGGCACTCGCCTGCAGGTAGCTCGACTGCGCGTTTGCTTCAACGGATTGGGCTTCCTCTTGCTGCTGCTCGGAAATGACGCCTCCGAGCTTTTCGCGGCGCTTGCGGTTGCGGCGGGCCTGATCGAGTGTGGCTTTTGCGCCGTCCACTGCTGCCTGTGCCTCAATCTCCGCGATCTCGAAGCGCCGCGCGTCCACCTTGAACAGCACGTCTCCCCTCTTGACCGTATCATTGTCCCTGACGAGAACGTCGCTAACAAGACCTGATACGTCCGGCGCTACAGCGACGATATCAGCGCGAACCCTGGCGTCGCGCGTCCAGGGATCGTTCATGTAATGGTTCCAAAGTTCACGCCCAACGAACAATGCACATAGGACCAATGCCAGGGTAAGGAGGACCCGGCCCGCCGTTTGAAGGTTATTCTTCATGATACCAACCGTTGCATAAGGAAAGTGATCGCGCCGAGCAGCACGACATAGAGGGCGACATCGAACAATCCGCGATGCCAGACCACGGCATAAATGCCGATCCAGGCCAGCGCACGGCGGACCATTGCGGCAAAAAGGAGCGTCAGAAGCATGGTGCCGAGAAGTCCGGGCACGTAGACGCCATAAATATCGAAATCACCAAGCATCTGGTGTTCTACTCCGCTGCCATCAGCATTTGCGGCGATGGCGACCTTAAAGTATGGCCGTCAATCGGGACGGGCGGCGACGCAAAGGGAAAAAGGACCCGGCGCAAGCCAACCAGCGCATCGAGGATGCTGCGTGCGTGCGTGCTCGCGTGCACACCCGGCGAACCGAGGGCCCGATCGATGCGCTCGCGTAGTTCCGTGTCGGGCTCGACCGCCTCCCGTAAGGCGAGACGCCGACGAAAAAGCGCGGCAATGCCGGCAAGGACCGCATTCAAACGCGCTTGACCATCGCCGTCCAGGTGTCTGCGCGCGCGCTGGATCGCTACGATGTTGAAGCCAAGGCGCACTTCGGCAAAGCCGTCGATCTGCGACAGATACCGGTCGTCAAGCGAGGCCAGCCGCGGAACGAGCTGTCCCATTCGATCGAGCATGCGTCCAGCAAGCCTTTCATGATCGCTTCGCTTCAGTCCGGCGGCCGTTTCGGCAAGGTCAGACCAGCCGGCCCTCACCAGCCGGCGCGCCGCGATCTCGGCGCCGAACGGTCGGGCAATCTGCGTCCAGACCAGGGCGAATCCGATGCCTGCCATTGCCGCAATTGCCTCATTGGCAAATGTGGTGAAGTCGGCGCTGAACCGGTTCTGCATGGCCACGAAAGACGCCGTGTTCACCGTAAGCAGCATCGCAAGCATATTGAATTGCGGACGCGGAATGAGCGTTCCGATCAGAAGGAACGGCGGTGCGAAGACCAGCACAAGCATTTCAAAGCCGCTGATGGCCGGAAGAATCGCAAAGAGATAGACGAAGGATGCGATGAGGCTGACGCCGCACCACAGGAACATTTTGAGTATCATTGGCGCGGGCCGGTCCATTGCGGCGAAGAATGAGCAAGCAACCGCCGTCATCATGACGAAACCGGCGCCGTTCTGCCATCCCGTTGCGATCCAGATGAAGCTCGCGACAAGGCTGGCGATGACCACGGAACCTGAGGCAAAGACCATCATGGCATAATCGTGGTGGCGTTGGCGACCGACCACCTGGCGATGGCGGAAGGCTGGCCGCCAGCGTCCGGTATATTGGCCGCGGGCGATCGCATCGCGCAGTGTCTTGCAATCGTGCCAGAGATTGATGATCTCCTGAAGCCGCGCGAGTGCGCTTGCGAGGATCAACCGATCCCAATTTTCCGACCGATCGGCAGATCGAAGATCATTTATCGCCGCGGCAAAGCGCTGCGGGGCATTTTGCGACGCCGTGTCATTCGACTGCAACCAATCGGCAACATCATGAAGCAGCGAACCGAGTTTCGGCGACAATGGGCGGCTGACGGTCTTCAGGGCATGGAGCCGATCCGCCAGGGACGAAAACAGCGGCAACAACATCATCAGACGGCCGCGCAATTCCCGGGCATGGCGGGCAACGTCACGGGTGCCGGGATCGAATGATAGTTGGCTGATGACAAGGTCGAGCCCGGCAATATCGGCGGCCATCTTCTGGCGTTTTGCCGGAGTGGCGGGTATGGCACCCTCCCCGCGTAGTATCTCGTCGGCCCAGTCCGCAGCATCATCGAGCCAGTTGGTGATCCGGCCTCCCATGACAGTTCCGACGCTGCTTGGAAACACCAGCAAACCCACGACGCTGGCACAGGTAATACCGATGATGATTTCTTCCGTTCGGGCAAGCGCCGTATCGAAGATCAATTCGGGTGTCCCGACCGTGGGCAGCGCAATAAGGGGAAGCGAATAGCCTGCCAGCATGAAAACATAGCTGCGCGGCGTGCGGTCAAGCATGGAAATGCAGAGCAGGCAACCGGTCCAGAGCGCCACGACGAGCGCCAAAAGCTCCGGTGCATTGACAAAGACCGGCACGAAAAACACGGCCGCGCTGGCGCCGATCAATGTGCCAAGGGCGCGATATAGCCCCTTGGAGCTTGTTGCCCCTGCCAGCGGATTTGCCACCACATAGACGGCGGCCATGGCCCAGTAGGGACGCGGCAGGTCAAACCACAAAGCGATATAAAGCGCCAGCATCGATGCGAGAAAGGCCTTGGCCGAAAATACCCAATCCCGCCAGGACGGAAACATCACGGTGTCAGCTCAACCTCACGCTTGAGAGGTTCACCGGCATGAACAGTCCTTGCATTGTCAAAGGCAGCAAGGACCCGCAGCGCGGCACTCAGATCCTCCTTGCTGACGTCCGCAAGGATCTGGGCGCGCAGGCCAACCAGCATGTCTTCGAGCCTTCCGGCGTACTGCTTGCCCTTGCGCGTGAGCCAAAGGGTCTTGGCGCGCCGGTCGCTCTTGTCTTCCTTGCGCACAACGAGGTCGGCCGCCTCGAGCTGGTCGATCAGCCGGACGAGGGACGGGCCCTCAATGCCGATATGGGACGCGAGCGTGATCTGACGCACACCGCCGCCGAGCCGCCCGATCCACAGGAGAGGCGCAGCGCAGGCTTCGGAGATGTTCGACGACATAAGCGCCTGATCTGTCATGCGCCGCCACTGCCGCCCGGTTTGCAAAAGGGTCGTGGTGAAGGTGCGGCGAAGGTAATCAATTTCTTGCATAGGAAATTAATAGCATCCTAATAATCTTCTTGCAATCTTTTTTTGATCGTCTTGCCTAGTGGCTTCAAACTTGTTGGCAGAGCCTGCGAGCAGGCAATCAATCATGAGTACGTAGGTACGCGTTCAGTATTCCTGCCACTACTAAAATTAAGCGCCTTTAGGTGCGTTAGACTTTAAATTCACGAACAGATTGCAACGATACGCGGAGCGAAGTTCGAGGCGCATGAGGCTGGCGTCACAGTATCAACGCGGCAGTTTCTATGGCTTTTCGTTGATGTGAATCTCTTCTATCAGTGCGCCTTAGCCCTAGCGGCAACTTGCCCGACGCGAGCGGCTTGCGTTCCAGAAGTCGCGATGTTGGCCCATCATGGGTCAAATTTGTGCAAAAAACCCGCCGTTGGGGTTCAACACAACGACGGGGACACCACTCGGGACGGGTATGATACTCGATTGGGAATCTTATGATGGGGCAAGAAGACGCTTGCCTCAATCAGGCCTTTCCCTAGGTTCGCTGTTGATTTTCTGTCATCTGGCACCGCATTGTCTGATCAGCGATTTGGCATGGCGTCTCAGAACAAAAAAATCGGCAGCCAATGGGGGCTCTGAACATGACGATAAAAGAACCCGATATATCAAGACAACATGCCGATCGCTTTGATGCTTCTCCGCTGGCAATTCAATTCAAGACGAATTGATCGAACTCGTCAGTCGTGCCACTGAGAGCAGGTGGCCGCTTCTTGATCATTTGGCGGACGCGCATTTTCAATCGCAATAGCAAGGTCTTCGCGGCTCGCTATAGCAATGTTGTCGACTATCGCTGTGATCGCTTCGAGGACCTCGTCCTTGTGCGTGTAGCTAATCAGCCCTGAGTGCGTTGGTCCGCGTTCGGTATTCCTGCCACTAGTAAAAATTGAGCGCTTTTAGCTGCGTTAGACTTGAAATTGTGGAACAGATTGTAACGATACACGGAGCGAAGTTCGAGGCGATGAGCGGGATAGTTTCTGTTGCCGGAATGCTTCTTGATGAGTTCCAGCGCGCGGTCTTTATCAAGGTCATGCATTAACAAGCGCTACGCGCCGACCGAGTCCAATGAGATTGCCAATGACAATCTCTGAAGCTTTCAAAGTGGCCACTCGATTGAAAAGAGGCCACTTACGAGCGGCCGGTCAATGCTTCAGGCACTTTTTTCCCGCTGCCATTGCCTTGAAAGT
>NZ_JBBNAM010000091.1:0-2257 GCF_037994425.1 Phyllobacterium sp. | reverse complement strand
CAGCCACCTACTGGGAGCATGCCACAAAGGAGAGCAGGGCTGATCTCGTGTCCATCATCAATCCGACAACGGTGCTGACCACGCCGTCAGGGCTTCCGGACGAATCCGGCCTCGCCATGTTCTCCAGAATGGTCGACATGCAGGCGGTTATGCTCGCCACCAACAATTTCTACGCGATGGCGACGGGGCTCATTCTGGTATTCGCGGCCGTCATTTGGCTGGCAAAGCGACCAAAGGGCCCTATGAAGCAGGTGAGCCACTAGAGCCATGAATGTCGTGCTGGGCTTGGCTGTCGACTCGACCCAGCACGATATTCCAGCGTCAATAGCAGGCATAAGTCGAACGCGTTTTGCAGTACCGCTGCTGTCAAGATTGGCCCTTTCCCGAGCACGCAAAAAAAGCAGCTGCCTGCAAGCGTCAACGAATCCCCAATTCAAAACAGGATGTTATTCTTCGCCTCAATCGGTTGCAGGTCGTTTGTCTCACCCATCATGCCCCGCATCGTTATCTCAATTTTCCGCGTGATCGACGAGATCGGGACATCGTTTGCATTTCCCTCAAACGGGTTGGATGAATTCTCTCCGACCTTTTCCAATGAAACGAAAACCCAGCCGACCGCAACGCTGAACGGCACGTTCAGCCAAGCCGTCCAATCCGCGATGCCGGCATACACACCCAATTCATAGGCATATGGAAACAGTCCGAAAGGCACGATGGCGACGAACATCTTTATAAGAATGACGGTTATCGAATAGTAGTTACGGGAATAGGGGTAGTTCTTAATCAGCTTCAATCCACCCTGCAGTCTTGCGAGTTCCTCAAGCGAGGCTGTCAGCACAGTGAACATGTACTCACTGACAAGTTCTTGCCTTCGAAGATTTCTGATGGCGTCATACTGCCAATCGAGAATGAGAGCTTCTTTGTCACCTGGATGGGTCATGACTTTCTGCATCTCGACATCCGACAAATAGCCTCTTAGTTCGAACTCGAGTGCAGAGCCGCTTTCAGGGTTCGGAATATGAGCAAGGAATCGAACGTTCCCCGGATCAAATCTATTCTCCCAGGATTTCTTTTCACGCAGAAAGAACCGCAGGGCCGTGAGCCATGCGAAATGGCGATTGAAGATATCCTCCAGTCGTGGACCGGACGGGACATCCAGATTGCCCATCGCGGACATCAACCTTTGGGCGAGGATGAAACTGCTCGTATTGAGTTGCCCAGACAGCGTCAGGGCATTGGTGAATCGAGCAAAACATTGCTGACTCTTGAACGCGATGCTGATCGCCAGCGCCGATCCGACGATCGTCAGTATCGGTGCCGGCACCGTCAGGAATCTCCAGGTCGTGAGTTGAAGGAACAAAGTGGCAAGCAACGCCCATCCAATCAGCCATCGGAATTCCATTCTTGTCCACTTGAGAAAGTCGGTGACGCTATATTGTCTGCCTACGTGCATGGCTTATCCAAAATATGTTCGTTGTTTCGCTTGACGTCGGGTTACCGACGCTGGCCTGCTGCATCGGGCCCCGCTAGCATTTCGTGGACGCTCAGTTGCGCTGCGGTCCATCGACGCTATCGGAACTATCGCGCGGTATCGACAACATCCTGATATTCGGGATGCGTCTGCAAGAAGCTTTCCATAAACGAGCACTTTATAACCGCCTTCTCGCCCCGTTCGCGGAGTATGTCGAATACACCCTGAACCAAAGCCGCACCTATGCCTTGGCTGGAAAATTCGGGGACTTCTACATGAAAGAACACGAGCTTTCCGTCCTCCAATCGGTAGTATGCCGCTGCCCAACTCCCATCATGTATCTGACGTTCAAAGCGATGCTTTTCCTGGTTGTCTCTCACTTCGGCATCCATCGATAGTTTCTCCTTCTCTTCCTCCAACAGGAGTTGTTGCGGGGCCCGGCGATGTCTAATTGGCCATAGAGCGGTACAGCCAGTCGACATAACGCATTGGACCTACACGTGAACCCTTGAGCCGAAGCAGTGTGTCGTCATTCAGCTCGACGCCGTAGTAGCGTGCTCTGTCATCCGTTACGACCTGGCGCATGTCTTCGTTTGCTGCGAGGTGCATGCGGGCAATTTCGTCGAAACCATACTGCTCGCGCCCGCCGATCTCCACGGTACGCCCGGTCGCTCCCACAACCGCGACGATCAACCGAGCGTCGCCCCCCAGGAAGCTGTCACATCTTCGTCGATGTGCACACCGTCAGTCCACCGGCATGACTACCGGAGCATCCTTGTTCTTGAG
>NZ_JBBNAM010000090.1:0-3628 GCF_037994425.1 Phyllobacterium sp. | reverse complement strand
CCCGTTACATCCCCGACGAGATAGGGAGAACGCTAAATGCTTTACTATGCTGTAATATTTCTGATCATAGCGCTTGTCGCCGGTGCGTTGGGATTTGGCGGTATTGCCGGTGCATCCGCCGGGATTGCCCAGATAATTTTCTATGTGTTCTTGGCGCTGCTTTTGATCTCACTTATCGCAAGCATAATCCGGCGAGCCTGATCCTTCGCCTGAGCAACAATGAACCGCCGGCGCAAGCCGGCGGTTTTAATTTGTTGTGGATGTTCGAAATCGGCAGCTGAAAACTTGCAGCCAGCTCGCCTCTTGTAGTACTCACGGCTGCATGAAAAGTGAGGCCGCAAGTGTTTTGGCGAAACTTCAATCTTGCCTGGCTTGATGGTGCCCCCATAAATTGGTCGAAACTCGCTCGGCGGGTTCCCGCTGCAATTGTCGTCTATGTTACCGCACTGATCCTCCTTCGCCTGTGCCTCTCACGCTTTATGGAAATCGATGAGGCTCAGTTCGTAGGTGAAGTGTACTTTGCCTGGAACTACGGCAATTCCCACCCGCCCCTCTACAACTGGCTCGTACGCACAGCGCTGGAACTCACCCGATGGAACTGGGTATTTTCAGTCGCTCTGGTGCGGCTATCGCTCCTCGGGCTCTATCACTGGCTGTGCTTCGACGCGGCCCGCAAGCTTGCCGGGGATCGGGCAGGCATACTAGCCCTCACAGCTTCAGCGTTCCTGCCGCAGATCGCCTGGATGTCGGTTCAAACGACTGCACACACGATCCTTGTCATGGTGGCCGCGATCGGCGTCATCCATGCCTTTGCCATGGTGCGGTCGGGCCGCGATACGATTGGCTATGCCTGGTTCGGCTTCTGGGCCACGGTCGGTGCGCTCGCGAAATATAACTTTTTCATCTTCCTCATCAGTTTCCTGATCGCGGCTGCCCTGACACCCGGCATTCGCCGCCAACTACTTCGGCGGCAGATCTGGCTTTCCTTTGCAATTTTCGCCGTCGCCTTTGCGCCAGTCGTCGTTGCTTCCCTGCGCGCGCCCTTGGCGGCAACGGCCGGCAGAATGGAGAAGCTCGCGAGCGCGATCGATTACCTGTTGCCGATCGACATCCCTCATCTTGGGATCGACGGGCTATTTAGTCTGGCTATTTCGACAGCTCTTTGGGCCGGACCTGCCGTTATCGTTTTCATCATTGGCAGGACGCGCGATCATCCCCGTCCTGCACCTGATGGTGACGCGGAGGTGCGCTTGTTGCTACTGCGAACCGTGCTGATCGGCCTTGTCGCTTTCGCAACGCTTGTCGTGGCGGCCGACTACCATTCCGTGGCCGAGCGATATATGGCCCCCATCCTCGCACCAACTGCCATCCTTCTCGCGCTCTACCTGCCGCAAGTCCTAGGCGCGCGCAACATCCTTGCCATAGCCGGCTTCGTCTACGTTCTTGCGCCGATCGCTGTCGCCTATATTGCTCTTTTCGCAACGCCCCGTTTCACGTTTCCGTTCGATGCCGTGGCACTTGCTATTCGCGCACAAAATCCGGCGCCTGCACGCATCATCTCGAACAGGCAGGACGATGCAGCCAATGTCGCGGTGCTACTGCACTGGCCGCCGGAACAGGGTTTGGCGAGGGACGTCGTGCTGGTTTGGCAGGGCGATGAGGCCGCACCGGACACTTCGGACCTTCCCGCGGATGCAATGCTGCTTGGACCAGCGGTGCGGGTCACGGCACCGGTCAGGAATTTCAGCGGCGAGCTTCGAACCTTTAATTTCCAGCGCTATTCACTCGCGCCACCGACCCCGGTTCCGAATAGCGGCGGATGAGCCAGAAGACGCCGACGGTGTCGAGGAATGCCACTGCCGCTCGGTCGAAAAATCCGTACTTGGACACGCCTGAACGCCGCGGCCGGTCCTCGACATCGACCTCGATCACCGGCAGCCCTGCCCTGCGCGTCAGAGCCGGCAGGAAACGATGCATATTGTCGAAGTAGGGCAGTTTTAGCGCGAGATCCCTAGGCAGCACCTTGAAGCCGCATGCCGTGTCCTTGCAGTCGTCCTTCAGCAAGCGCCTGCGTACGAAGTTGGCGAATTTCGAGGTTAGGAGTTTGACTGCGCCATCATTGCGTCGCTTTCGTACCCCGGCAAAAAGAGCTGGATCCGCGTTCGCAAGGAGCGGCCAAAGTCGCGCAAGATCTCTCGGGTCATTTTGCCCGTCACCGTCGAGCGTCGCAATCCACCGACCTGCCGCCGCCTGAAATCCGGTAACGAGCGCCCGCGATTTTCCGGTCCGCCGCGCGTGACGCAGCACATATGCACGATCACCCGCAGTCAGAGCCTCTTCGACCGACGCATCAGACGAACCATCATCGACGACGATGATCTCGTAGTTCGGTCCGGAAGCCAATGCCACACCGATCTCGTTGATCAGTGCGCCGATGTTTCCGGCTTCATTGTGAACTGGAATTACAATTGTTAGATCAGTCATGTTGCAAGCCGTTGTGGACCGGCGAAGCAGTTTAGCTAACCACATGTCCGGGTAGCACTCACATAGTGCCTTTCCTGTCCGATGAGAAGCATTCCATTGCCCGAAGCATGGCGAGTCCGGTTTCGTGCCGCAATTCCGCCATGCCTTTTGCTACAAAATGGTCAGCTTTCGACGCGGCTGGTTTATGGTTAATACTTCATTAATCGAAGTCTCCCTAGAGTCGGGATCAACCATATGCATGTTCCGGTCCGGCAATGATTTTTGATACATCAAAGGCAACCTCGAACTCACGCAGCCGTGCGTTCGCATGGTCGACTCTTCTTCTGTTTGCGCTTGGCTGGAACGACCCGGCCTGGGCGCAGGAAGCACCACAGGCTTCACAGCCACCCACCATTGATTCGCTCGACGTGCGGCGAGCCCAATCGCTAAAGGAGCTCGAGGATCTGACCAGCCAGATTTCATTGTCCTCGGAACGCGTCACGGCGCTCGACAATGAGATCGCCGGGCTCAAGAAGGACCAGACTACGATTACGGCAGCATTGATCCAGTCGGCCCAGACCGAAAAGAAGCTGACGCAGGACGTAGCAGGCTTCAGCGACAAGCTTGCCGATCTGCGCAGTCAGGAAGACAATGTACGAACCTCGTTGAAGCAGCGACGTGGTGCGCTTGCCGAGGTGCTGGCCGCGCTTCAGCGCATGGGCCTGAGCCCGCCGCCCGCTCTCCTGGTTCGCCCCGACGATGCGCTCGCTTCGGTTCGCAGTGCGGTCCTGCTTGGCGCGGTCGTGCCGGAAATGCGCCAGCAGACCGAAGTTCTTATCGCCGACTTGAAGGAACTCAACCGGGTAAAGACCTCGATCGCGGAAGAACAGTCGCGCCTGACGGCAGCGCTCTCCAATCAAGCCGAGGAAAGGAAACGGCTCGACCTCTTGCTTGCTGAAAAGCGGAAGCTGCAGACGACATCTAAAGAGTTCCGCGTGGCCGAACAGACAAGGTCGGAGGAGCTAGCAAAGCGGGCAACCTCGCTTCGTGACCTGATTGCTTCGATCGAAAAGGATATGCAGGAGGTCCAGAAGGCCGCAAGCGCGGCAAGCGCCGAGGAGCAACATAAGCTCGAGGCCAGCCAGCAGCGTGCCGATGATTTTGC
>NZ_JBBNAM010000089.1:0-17786 GCF_037994425.1 Phyllobacterium sp. | reverse complement strand
TTGACCATCTGGCCGTCCGCCACGTTCTTGGCGACAACGACGCCATCGATCTGCGGGCGGATTGCAACGGTTTCGACTGGCTCGATTGTCCCGACAACGGTCTTGGCGACCGGGACATCCTCCTTCTTCGCCGCGGCGACCACGACAAGCGGCACAATTGCATTGCGCTTGCGGGTCTGGGCTGTGGCGCTGCCGTTTGATGCCGACAGCGATGCGGTGGGCATTGCTCCCTGGTCCGGTGCCGAAGCGCGCGGCGATCGGTCGGGATAGGCGAGAAAATAGCCGACGCCGATCATGACCGGAATAGCGATCACAAGGCCGATACGCTTCATGACGTGTTCTCTTTCTCGAACGTAATCGAACATGTCAGAACTAGCCCTCCGGCAGCCCAATACAAATTATAGTTTTGTAATAATTTTCCGTCCTCAGTCCGTATTTCACCGTCGATCTATAGGCGCCGATTGGGTTTTTCGCGGGGCGCGGGTTTGCCGCCGACGAATGGTCACGTGATTGTTACAAGGCGTCGCCGCCCCGTTTCGGCGAGGGACCGTATTGAAGCCGGGAACCTTCACGGTACTGTGGCATAGCGGTGGATGGTCGATCGCGCCAAGCCGATCTGTTCGACGATTTGCGTCTGAGAGCCGGGCCGTTCGACAAGGCTGCTATCATGGCTGGTCGTCAAGGAATGATGCGACAATAGTGCTGACAATGTGTATTAATCCCGACTGCCACGGTGCTCGAAGATGGAGAGAAGGCATGAGAGAACTGCAACTTCCAGTATCGTTGGCATTCAGCGGGGCTGCTGAAGACTACGATGCACTAAGAAGGAAGCTGGTTCCTTGTTTTGACAGCCTCTACGGCGCAGCGCTTGAGCTAATCGCGCATTGGGCGCCTGTAATGCCAATGCGGATTCTTGACCTTGGCGCAGGGACAGGTCTGTTCTCTGCAATGCTGCTCCGCAATTTTCCCGCCTCGTCGATCAGGCTGGTTGACGCATCCAACGGCATGCTGCGGGAGGCGCGACGTCGCTTCGCCATGGACAGCAATGTTGAATTCGTTCAGGCGGACATGACCCGCGGGGAACTCGGCGGTCCTTGGGATCTAGTTATTTCGGCGCTTGCTATTCATCATCTTGCGGACGAGGAAAAAATAAACCTCTTCAAGGAGATCCGGCGCAGTCTGCGACCTGGCGGCCTGTTCGTAAATTGCGAACAGGTTGCCGGTCCAAGTGATGACCTTGACCGTCTTTATGAGCAGCAATGGCTTGATCAGGTGCGGGCACTCTGTGCAAGCGACGCCGATATTGCGAAGGCACAGCAGCGTATGGCATACGACCGCTGCAGTTCGATGGGCGACCAGCTCGAATGGATGAATGAAGCGGGTCTGGTGGACGTCGATTGCATCTTCAAAGCATGGCGTTTCGCCGTGCTTGCGGGAAAGGCGCCGATCTAACTGCTTCGGACGCGCGACCAACTTATCAATCAATCAATCTTGTTCGAAGGAGAGCATTAATCGATTTCAAAGTATGATCGTGCAGTTAGCCGGCGGCACACGGGACTCTCAAAATCCCTTACGGCAAAGGTTTTCGATATCCACTTTTGCCATTCCCTCAATACCGAGTGCAGGGAGAATATCATTATCTGCCTTGAGATCGCGACCATAAGCAGCCGACAATATGGAAATTCCAGATTCGTGGAGCATCGCTGGATTTTCGCTGATCTTCCCCAAAAATACGGTCGGCAACAGTCCGAACGGAACATCTTCCAGGATATAGCGGCTTTCGATAGTTGTCGGGCCAAAGCCGCCACGGCCTTGACGATCCATCTCCTGGTTCATTTGCGACACAGAGCCCAAGGGGACATGAAACGACAATGAAAAATGCTCTTCGACAGTGCGCACGGCTATACGAAAATGGGCAGCGATCGCCAATCGTTCGGCGTCGAGAGCCTCGATAAAGCGGCCGACCGCCGGGGTGACGTTTCCACCCTGGCTCCACTGCTCAGCCTTCTCCATGCGTGTGAGATTGAGAAGGGCAATCCCCAGATGGTTCTGCGGATTGAGGTTGCTGAGCGCGATCGCGAGCAGACCGTCGCGCTTGACAAAACGATCACCAAACAACGTCGTGCAAAGCTCAAATCCTTGATCTAGTGCATTGGAAGGCAGCGTCGCAACATCAAGCTTCTGACGAATGGTGGCAACATGGATTTCAGTTGGTCCGTGCTGGCGGCCGGCCACGAGCGTTGTGCCCCAGACGATGATCGGGAGGCTAACCTTGCGCTTCGCCAGTTGCTTGGAGAGATACAGCGCCCCGAAGGAGCTGTGCGAACTGATAATGACCGGCACTCCCTCGCTTAGATAAGGGGTAACAGCATCCATCGCCATCTTGTGGCCGTTTGCTGGCAGCGCGATTATTACGACGTCTGCATCGGCGATGGCGTCTTTACAATCCTTGGCGATACGTACCGGTACCGCAGCCTCGATAGCTCCCGTGGCTGTCAGCAATTCGCCGGCAGCCAGCGCCTTGGTGCGCTCTCCCGATGGCGACCAAAGCATTGGGTCATGTCCCGCTTTTGCCAAATAGGCGGCAAGGCCATAAGCAATTGCTCCGGCGCCAAGAATACTCACGCGCATTAATGTTTCTCCTGTTCCAGTCTTGATCGCTCGCATGAGCGTGAGGGAGAGGCTGTTTGTGGGTTGAGGAGGTCCGGAAGACGGACCTGGCGAAACTCAGTCAGGCGGGGTCGAGAGATCCTGGCTAACGGCGGGCCGGACACATGGCGGTACACGATCAGCGGCGCGCCGGTTCGGAATATTGACCTTGCATTCGAAGAGGCATCCACACGACCGTGAAGAACGCCTGTCCGCAGTCTGACCTTTTCGATGCCGGGCCGCGGACCATCTTGGATCTTAGGACCGCAGTCTAAGGCTTTGTTCCAACCAATCGGCCGTTTGCGTCACGATATAGGCAATCACCATGTAGATCACGACGGCAATCACGAAGGCTTCGAGGTAGTAGAAGTTCAGCGCGGCAGTTAACTGGGACTGCGCAAAGATTTCGACAACCTCAATGGCAAATCCAAGAGAAAGCGCCTTCATAATCACCATGATCGACGTGGTGAGGTCCGGAATCGCGGCGACCACCACCTGAGGAAACAAAACCCGCCGGAACAGCTGACTGCTTTTATAGCCCAATGAGTGGGCAGCGTCTGCTTGTCCGGTGTCGAAGGAGTTAAGAGCTCCTTTGACGATCTCCGCTTGGAACGCAGCGATGCAACCGGTTACCGCAATTATAAGGACGACCCAGTTGGGTGTGTTGTGAGCATTGTAGTTGACCCCGACCAGTGAGAAAAGGAATTGAAGTGCCGGGGGAAGACCGAAATAGGCAAGGAAAATCACGATCACCATCGGGACGCCCTTGAATGCAATCTTGTACGCCACGACAAGCTCTCGCAGTACAGGGATCCGCCTGTGTTCAACGAGCGCAAACAGGCTGCCGATGATCGTGGAAAAAACGAAGATTGTGACGGCCATGGCAAGCGTTACGGGCACAGCGCTAAGGATTTCCCGCGAGTCTTGGATTAAAACATCGAGTTCAAACATCTATTAAATCCCCTCTCTTTCAAACACTCGCCATGAGCACGTTCTTGACCGGTGCCGCGGTTGCCGCCTCTGGCGCGAGCATTGGGGACCGAAGCTCAAAGAAACGCACGATGAGCCACGCGATCAGGCACATCAACGAATAGATCACCGCCAGTACGAGGTATGTTTCGAATTGGTACTGGTTATAGTCTCGCTCCATAATCAGATGTGCAGTTGCCATCACGTCCGCTGCCCCGATGTACATCACCAAAGCAACGTTGTGGATCAGATAGATGATCGAGTTTCCATATCCCGGCAAACCTATGTGCACTGCTTGTGGGCCTACGATACGAATGATCTTCTGCCGGAAGCTGTATCCCAGACTGTCTGCTGCGTCATGCTGACCGCGATCAACGGCGAGGTATGCGGGCCGCATGACCTCTGAGAGATACCCTCCGTGGTAGAAGCTTAGTCCCACCATGGCAGCGATATTTGCCGAGATGAAATCTTCGAAGCCAAACAGAATCACCAATAAGGGAAGCCCGTAAAAGGCGACGAACAACTGGAGGACGACGGGGACACTCCGAGCATAGGACACGTAAAGATCAGCCAGATTACTGATCACGGGTATCCTGCGAACCCGCAATGTCGTCGCAACGAGAGCCAGACAGAACCCGGCTATGATGGCCGTAAACGTGATTGCCAGCGTCAGCGGCAACGCCGAAAGTAGCTCGGGAATCATCGTAGAAAGATCCACTTTGAAACACTCCTTCTTGCAATTTCAGCTTTGACCGCTGACTGTACAAATATTGTTGGCGGCGATCTTGTTACTTCATATACTTGACGATGTCCTCGCCGAACCACTTTTCCGATAGCTTGTCTATCGTTCCGTCGTCCTTCATCTCCTTGAGCACCTTGTTAATGTCTTCAGCCAGGACCTTGTTTTCATCCGATCGATGAATCAGCATATACGTATTGTTGCTGTAGACAGGTTCGGACGCCACAATGTCGAGCTTCTTATTGTCGATGACAGTCTGCTCACCCAAATTGGACGGCAAAACCAGCGCGTCGAACTTGCCGTTTTGGACTTCATCCAAGCGGTTTGGATATGGGATGCCTGCGCTCGATGCCGTAACCTCAAGCTTGTATTCTGGATTTTCTTTCTGCCAATTCATCATAAACTTGTAGGTCCCGCCGCCGGCGGTGGCCGGAACGATCCTCTTGCCGACCAGGTCCTTCATTTCCTTGATGTTGCTATCCTTGCGGCTATAAATCTTCATCAGACTGGCACCCATAGGGTTCTCCGGGATGAAGAACTGCTTTTCGCGTTCAGGTGACCTGTAGTAGCCACCGCACGCCATGTCGTACTTTCCGGTGGCCAGGCCGGTTTCCTGCGCGATATCCGCGACCCCTTCCATTTCGAACTTGTACTGCGGCAGCTTTGCGTTGATCGCCCTTAGGAGATCGGGTTCATAACCTTGCGGCTCAACACCAATCGCCCCCCATGCAAGCGGCTTCGATTCTGCTGACGTCGCGATCTTGATCGTCCGGACAGACTGACCATAGCTGGCCCCCGCCGTTGCAAGGCCAATTACTAAGCTGCCAACGAAGGCCAGACCGAGTCGGCGGCGAAAATTAGATTTGATTGCAGTCATTTCTTAAGTTCCCTTCTTTATTGGAATGCGAGTTCAGAATTGAGAAATTGAGCGAGGCGTGGGCTAGTGGGCGAATCGAAAATTTCAGTCGGACTGCCATCGGCAGCGACGACGCCACGATCCATGAAGACGATGCGATTTGAGATGTTTTTTGCAAATTGCATCTCGTGGGTCACAAGGAGCGAAGTCATCCCTGACGACGCAACATCTTTGATCACCTTCAGAACTTCCCCGACGAGTTCAGGGTCCAGCGACGATGTGGGTTCGTCGAAGAGCATCACATCCGGTTGAACCGCCAACGCACGTGCGATGCCGGTCCGCTGGAGCTGGCCACCCGAGAGCTGGGAAGGGTAGCTGTCTCGCTTCGCGGTGAGACCAACCCGTTCGAGCTCTTGGAGGGCGATTGCACGCGCCTCGTCCTTCGACTTGCGCTGCACCACGACGAGTGGGTCCATTACGTTCTCAATGACCGTCATGTTTTTAAAAACATTGAATTGCTGGAACACCATGGCTGTCCGCAGCCGGATCGCCTGAACTGCGGTCTTGTCAACGCGCTGATAATCCATTTGAACCTTATCGAACGTGATGGTTCCGGATGTCGGCTTGGCCAAGTAGTTGATGCACTTCAACAGCGTGGTCTTGCCGGTACCACTAGGGCCGATGATTGACACCACGTCACCGCGTTTCACCGAGAGATTAACGCCGTTCAGAACCTGTGTACTTCCGTAGGACAACTTTATGTCTTTGAGTTCAAGCATTTCTGGTTGGTGTCCTTTCGTATGTGAGACAACATTTCATGCGCATTTCGGACCCCTTTTATTTTTATGCGCCACCAGTTCGGCCGGCTGTTAATGAAGACACCCTATCCGGGTGCATTGACGTTCATTTTCCGCCCTCGGCATAGCCAAGGACATGCATCAGCCGGTTTGCCCAGCCGAAAATCGAGATCGCATGGATCAGGTCGATGATTTCAATGTCATCCATACCGACGGATCGCAGCGAGGCGATGTCCTCCTCCCTCGCCAACGATGGTGCCGCCGAGAGGCGACGGGCAAAGCTGTAGATTGCAGCATCGCGTGGCCCGAGCTCTTCGGGTCTGTCGAGATAGAGTGCGGTGACCACGCCATCGCTGTTGGTCAACTCTGCATGGCGGCGGGCGTGAACAACGGCACAGAATTTACAGCCATTAACAATCGATGCTCCCAGCGCGCCAAGTTCGCGGTCGGGACGGCCAAGCCCACCTTCGACATACATGATCGCATTAAACAGCACGGTACGGGCGACATAGCTTTCTGGATCGTGCACTAGGGTGCGCACATATTCAGATACCTTCTTGGAAGATGGCGTGACCTTCATCGCGTCGAGCTGTTCCGGCGTGGCATCGGAGAGCTCGACTGGCGCAATGTACGGATGCCAGCTCAGGGGTTTCAGTCGAACCGAGGAAATCATGCCGACCTCATCAATCGCAGGCCGGTCGCCACCCGCGTCTGGAAGTTGACGAAGGCAATCACTTCGGAAAGCGCGACGATCTGAGGATTGTTTAGTCCCGCCTGCGCGAGCAAGGCGATATGGCGCGCCTCTGCCTCGATCGGCGTCAGCGTGATCAGATCGACATGACGAGCGATGGTCGCCAGCGGTTCGTCCAGATCCGTCGCCCCGTGGGCCAGAGCCAACAACTGTTCCGTCGGTTGGAGCTCTGCCAGCTTTGCTCCATATTCGGCAATCAATACTTGATCGGCATTCAGCGCTGCGATCCGGTGGGCCAGCGCAACCCGCAAAGCGGTTTCAAGTCCCAGACCATTTGCCGGCGTCAGCACCGAGAGGCGGCATAGTTCCGCACCCTGCACGAATTCCGGCCGGAACCGCCGTGCATTGAAAAGTGCATCGTCCGGCGAAAGACCGGCAGCCTTGTCCATGGCGTCGATCAAAGCGCGGTCTCCTTCTGTAGCAAAGGCGTTGAATCAATCCATTCGTCGCCCAGAAGTTCGGGGGTGTCGTAGGCGATCAGATTGGCGAAGTGGGTCTCGACATCTTCGGCATAAAGCGAGCCGGCAATGCCGCGGACCAGTCGGTCGGCACCAGCGCTGACGGCTGGGATATCGCCGGAGACCTTGCCGTGGGTCAGCATAGCGGCGTCGTTGAAGCAGTGGATATGCGACAGCATCGGGCAGGAGCCGGGGATACGCTCCCGGAATTCGAAGGCAGGTCCGAGATCCGGCGCCTCCAACATACCCACCCGCGGCGGTCCCATCTCCGGCGTATATCGCCCATCTTTCCAGCTGCGGATATGGGGTGCAAGCGAGGCAAATTCCGGACGGCCGTTGAAGTCGTTCGAAAAACCGGTTGCCGCGATTAGGAAATCGTAGCGCATCGGCCCCTGCGTGGTTTCAATTAGGAGCTCTCCCGCATTTTCCTTTACCGCGATTATGCCGCAGTCGAGAAAGAACCGCGCATTCACGTGACGTGAGACGCGAAGCGTCGAGGAGCGGGGCGGCGGCGTTTGCGTCAAGGCAGTGTAATCCACAAATTTCCACTTCCAGGCATCGGGCAGTTGATGCATACCGAGCACCACGCCCAGACTGCCGATGCCCGTCATCTTATTGATGCGTGGCATTTCCTTCCGCCGGATCAACAGGCCCACAGAGCCGGCGCCCGCTTCAAGTGCCGTTGCGGCATTGTCCATGGAAGAAGCACCAGCACCGATGACAGCTACCCGCTTACCTTTCAGCGCGTTAAAATCAATGTCGTCGGCGGAATGCGCCCAATAGGCGCGATCGATGCCAATAAGGAAATCGGGGACAGCAAAGCCGCCTAAACCGGACCGTCCTGTGGCGAGAACAAGATGACGGGTGAGAACCCGCCCGGTTTCCGCGCCCTCGATGTCGATCGCAATCAGGTCACCGGCGGGCATGACACCGGTCATGCGCACGCCATTGCGTACCGGCAGAGCGAGAACTTTTCGGTACCAGACCAGGTAATCCATCCACTGGCACTTGGGAATTTTGTCCAGCAACTGCCAAGCCTCAACGCCCCACTGCGCAGTGAACCAGGCGCGAAATGTCAGTTGCGGCAGGCCGAGCGACGGACCGTGCAGAGTCTTGGGCGACCGAAGCGTCTGCATCCGCGCAAATGTTACCCATGGCCCTTCGAGCCCGGCAGGAGCCGCATCATAGGCGACGACATTGTTGATCCCGGTCAGCATCAGCTTCGCCGTCGCCGCAAGTCCGCACATGCCGGCACCGATAACCACAACGTCGCGAACTGGAACGCCATCGTACATACGCTCGGGGACCCAAGACTTCGCCGGCAACTCAAGAAAGTCGAGATCCTGCGCAAGCTGCGCTTCCAGCGTTGCAAGACCTGGAGACATCGGTGGGATGGGAGCATGCTTCATATTTCAGTTCCGTGATTTTTGCCCGATACGTGATCGGTCACCAATTGCCCCGCCAGGCCCGGATCGAGTTTTTTGAAACCGGCGATCGACCGTTCAGCAACCGCTTCGACTGCATCCATCAACGCCTGCGCGACCGGTCGAAGTGGTCGTTTTTCGGCAACCAGAACGCCCCAATGAAATAAAATGGTGACGTCGATCGGCCGAATGACGACGCCAGGCTGGCTCAGGCCATAGGCCGTGAGGGGGTCGATGATTGCCGCGACACCGGTCTGACGCACGATCTGCAACGCGCCATAGGCAATATTGGTCCGGATCACCGGCCCAACCTCGATGTCGCGGGCCGCCAGTGCCCGGTCGATGTTCAACTGGAAACGCAGTGGATTGAGTAAAGTGGCGAGGCGACGACCGGCAAAGGCCGTAAGCGGCACGACATCGAGTTTAGCCAGCGGATCGTCCTCGCGCAGAGCAACAACGTCTGGTGCCGAGTAGAGCCGCAATACATCCAGACCGGGCGTGTCAAGCGGCAAGCTGGAAAACCCGATCTCGGCACGTCCGCTGCGCACTTCCTGTGCGACGCTCGAGGGGAGAAACTGCCCGAGGTGAGTCTCGTGCGGAAGTTCCACATTCTTGAGCTCTGCCATGGCCGTCGGAATCAGCCCAGTTCCGATCGCGGAGGTTGTGACGATCTGCAGAATCCGCCCCTTTCCGGAGGCGATCTTCTTAGCCCTCGCAGCAAGTTCGGTGAAGGACATCAGCAAGCGCCGCGCTTCCTCTTCGAAAGCAACACCTTCTTCAGACAATTGTACGCGTCGACCCACTCGGTGCAGCAATTCGAAGCCAAGCTCGGCCTCGAGATCCTGAATGGTGCGGGTAACGGCAGGCTGGGAACGTCCGACCACTTCGGCTGCCTTGGTAATACTGCCGCTGGCAGCAACCGCAAGAAAGGTCTGAAGATCTCGAGTTTCCATACTTGACCTACATGCATCTTCTGAATGATTTCGATCATCTCATCCAATTTTGATATGTGTCAAGTAGGGATAATAATTTTTTGTGCGTGGTTTTTTCTCCTATTTTATCCGCAGAATCCGACTCGGAAATTGGTGGACGGCTACATGGGCTCGACCCACGAACCGGAAGGTGATGCCCGTTTGTGGAATCGAGTGGTGGGTATATCAGGGTCGAGATACCGCTCGTACTTTCGAGCCGACGTGTAAAATGATCGCTCTCTCAAAGCGTTTTCTATCCGCGGAACCTGTACGTCTCCAGAATACACTCACCGTATGCGGCTTAAATCTACGGCCCGATTGCGGATGATGGCTTCCATGGCAAAGTACCCAGTCACGGTGACTAGATCGAAATTCGTGATGAGCTTTTGATAGAAAGCGTCGTAACCGGATATTCCGCGTGTGACGACCTTGATCAGATAGTCCCAGTCACCGCCTATACGATAAAAATCGATGACTTCGGGCAGCCGGTCGACGTGTTTGCGGAAATCCTCGGACCATTCCTTGGAATGATGACGGGTACGGATCATGACGATTACCGTCAGATCCAAGCCGAGGAGACCATGATCGATCTCGGCGCGCGAGCCACTCATCACGCCGGTCGCCTGGAGCCGTTGGAGCCGGCGCCAAAAAGCATTTTGCGAAAGCCCCACCTGCTCGGTTACCAATTCTCCAGCCGTAACTCTGCCGCGAAACGAATTTCCCTGGTTTGTTGGCGCGGTCGTTGCCGGCGGGATTGTCGGTCCGGTGCTGCTGATGTTGGGGTTGACCGGAATGCCTGAATCGGGCGCTTCCCTGCTACTTAATGCCGAAGGCGTGTTTACTGCCCTGCTGGCATGGTTCGCCTTCAAAGAGAATTTCGACCGACGCATAGCGCTCGGCGAGGCAAACAGCGTCGTGGCTCCGATCCATCCGCAGGCGATGCCGGTTATACACTTACCACTGTCGAAGATATCGATGTCTGGATGAATGCGCCGGCTGACGAGGCCTTTAAGCTGCAGCGACCGCTGCCCGACAATCAACTGATCATGCTTCCGCAAGAAGAGGCCGAGGAGCCCTTGCTGTCATGAATTTGTTTGCCAAGGAATCGGCTCCGAATTCGCGATAACTGGAGTTCCATTTTCCACGACGGTCCACCCGAACCGAAAGAGAAGTCCGTTTCATGGGCGAGCTCTTGCTAGCGGGTGTCACGCGCTTGTCACCTTGATAGTGACAACGTGATATCCTTGCAGTGAGAATAAGTCACTGAAGTTTGAAAGTGACGTGGATATGTCCACGCCGACCGGCGCGACAACGCCCAAAAACAATTTGGGGCACTCAATACACGAAGTGCTGTTCCCAGTTTAGGCCGGCGAGCGTACCCGGGAGATGAGATGGACCCGGTGCAGTAGCGCCGGGTTTTACAGAAGTGGCGGAGGGCCACATGAAATCTGTGCCGGTGATTGCCGCGCTAGCACTGGTATGCGCGACAAACCTAGCATCAGCCGAAGCGGAGCGGGTCGGGACAGCAACCCGTATCCAGACCGCCGTCAACGGTGACTACGGCACGGTGGAAGTCAAGGAGCCGGTTCACCGGGACGAGCGGATTGTTACCTCCAAATCTGGCCTCGGTGAATTTCTGTTCCGTGACGGTTCCAAACTAGCCGTCGGGGCAGGTTCGGTCGTCAAGATCGACAAATACGTCTTCGATGACTCCAATTCAGTCAAGAAGCTTTCGATCAAGGCCGCCAAGGGCACGTTCCGCTGGATCAGCGGTAATTCGGTGTCCACCGCTTACTCAATCGTCACGCCCGCGGGGACGATCGGCGTACGAGGGACCAAGTTCGACTTCTACGTCGGCCCGGACGGCAGGACCGGCGTCGTCTTGCTCAGCGGATCGGCCAGATTTTGCGGTAGCGGGGGGTGCGTCCAGCTACTGCGGAAGTGCGATTGCGTGATCGCCAAGCGGGGCCAACGACCAGCCCTCACGCGCGCCAGTCGCAAGACCCTAACGGCGCTGGGTAACACGAAGGCGTTACCGTTCTTATCGGGTAATCAGCAGTTGTCGGGCGGGTTCGGGTCTAGCGTCGGTTGCGGGATGAACGTCGCGGCAGCGCTCGAACGTGACGCGAACACACCCGAGAAGAATAGCCCGAGGAGTAGCCCGTCAAAGCCCGATTCGCCGGGCACACCTTCCGCACCTAACCGCCCGGACACGCCATCAAAGCAGGCCACACCGAACGCGCCGTCTAATCCCGGCACACCGAACACGCCAAACACGCCCGATCCCCCGGACACGCCCTCCGAACCGGGTGGTAAACGCGGCCACGGCTACGGCGACAAGAATCATTCCCATACTCACGACCCGCAAGGTCACGCCTACGGCGGGGGCAACGGCGGCGGGAGAGGACATAATAAGTAATGGTGGAAGAATATCTGACCAATCCTCGAACGAGCATATGCATCAGAAATATCTGAGTTCAGGTGAGAACAAGCGCGACTTCATGATGGATTGCGTGGGTGTACCGGGAGATTGCTTCTTCCTTTTATTGCCGTGTAAGCGGCGATTTCTCGCGATAGCATGACATTTTCCCTCGACAACGAGTCGCGGCAGCTTTGCAGCTCCGAGTATCAAATTTTGCTGCTCATGAGCAAAAGCGCCCATTCATTTGATCCACGATACCGAGGCAAAATGGGGGCCGATGGCGACCCACAAAGCGGAGTTAAGGGAATTTACACTTTTCAAATGTGTCCAACGATTTGATTTAATTGGTGCATCAGGCACGCCGATCATGACGATCTCATCATCTACTGTTTCGCGGAGACTATGCTGGCATTGCCAAGTTGGTCCTGGAGCGCCTGACCAAGGCCGCGGTCCGAGGCTTGTCGGTGACACCTCAAAAAACACTTCACGCTGCTGCGTCGGCGGAGGGGCGCCTTTTCGCAGGGGCAAGATGGAGTTTGTTATCACTGACATGGCGTTCGCCGTGCTGTGGTCATCCATCATCTGAATGGCGCGCCGGACGCCCGGCATCCCCACCACCTCCGGCGCACCGATCGTACCACGAAGCAGGCTCCTAGAAGGAGGATTTGAACAAACGCAAATGCGGTCATGACCCGTCTGCGGACAAAAAATGTCAGTTTGAAGCGCGGTGTTATTCTCTGCCCTTTCTTTGATCGGGTTGAGTGTGACCATCTCGATGGCGAGAATCTGGACATCGTACTTGCGTGCAGGGGTCCTACACCTTTGTCTAGGTCGAACAATCGTGGATCTGGGAGAAACACAAGGCACCTCTATGAAGGTGATCATGCATCGGGCGTCGCCGGCCAGCTCGAGGCCGCATTGCTGAAGCTAAAATCACCTGAGCGAACATCCAAATGGCTCCACGAAGTATCTGCGCGTCTTCTTAATAAGAAACGGTACTCCGATCGTTCTGAAAAACGTTATGGTCGGCATATCAATCTCAGGCGAATCCCAAAGCTGGCGGACGAAGTGCTTTATCGCCGCCGAGTAAGGACCGTAGCGGATGGTGTCGAACCGATAGGCTGCATCGCCATTCAGCCAATACTATGACACTGCTCATTGGATCGCGGGACAACTATCGGGCCGTTTCAATGATGCCATGTGAGGTAGCAAAAACCACCAAACCCTTTGCGCCGAGCGCCGAGGCTCGTGGCCGTGATGGCGTGGCTTCGGGATCGCCAGGATCGAGCCTGACAGCCATTTCGGCGGCAGCATCCGCCTTGCGCCTTACCGTATCCCGGTCGGTACCGAAACCTGTCTCTGCCGAATGGGAGTGAAAAAGGGGAGCAAATTAAGAGGCATACGATAGAGCCAAGGCATTCAACCTTAAAAATAAGAATTTTGACAATTGCAGGCCGCTTTACAAGAATTTTGACACGGCAATAAGAATTTTGACACGTTGATATTATGGGAATGAGTGTTACCGAGGAGTATGAAAACTGGATACGATCGTCGATCCCAACGAGCTTGAATACAGGCTTTTCCCTTCGGTTTCGAGGATCAAAGACGGCAGGGCCGTAGGCTACGCCCGCCTCTGGAAAGAGTACAATATTAACGCTCCGCTACGGTACGTTGAAGCCATCGCAGCTGGTCGGATAAGCGGCAACGAGCGGGAGGAAGAAGGCGTGCTCTGACGCTCGAACAGAGCATGACCGGCGACACGCTCTACGATCACCTGGAATACGCAATGCGGAGAGAGTGGCCTTTGCCGAGACCCAAGGCGAACAAAGCGGCCGCTCCCAGAGCGACGTTTAAGCTCTGCGCGATATAGAGCAAAGCGGCGGTCAAGGCCCTCCCCCGATGCGATTTGAGCTCCTCGTAGCACGGCGGCATCGGGAAATATACGCTGTGCGCTGCGCGCTAGCGGACTCAATCCTTGCCGTCGTTTTCAAATGGACAAGTTGGCTAGAAGAAGATGGAGTAAATCTGGCTCAAGCCGCCTTACAGTACCCCGCCTGTGGCGTGACAGAGCCATAGCCGCTCCTGCATTCCGACGCCTCGAGAACGCCCGTGGCACCTGCCAGATGCCCGACTACAAGCTGGAGGGCCATGAAGTCCTTAATCATGAGCGGGTGCGGGCAAGCGACGGGTAGCGTGTCACTAAGAGGCCGCGCCTTTCGACGCCTTGCGTCTTGCCTTAGTAGGCTTGACGCGAATGCGCATCGTACCTCCCTCGGGATGGTCAATCTCAAAAGCGTTGTCTTGCGAACGAGATCGCTCAGCTTAACCAGTTCGGGCACTTGGGGCCAAGCGTTTCCCGCGCTGAAATAGCCTGGCTCGCGCCAGGATGGCCGGGCTGGCACACAAAGTGATCCGATCCGATCTCGAACCAGACACGATGGCAAGGCATTTCGTTCGTGCATCGACACGTAAGGTGCCGCCTATCTGACAAGCCCTCCTCAGTATCACGAGAATAAATATCTTGAAACTATTACAGTTGAAATTGTATTGATTCTGAAAATGAGCTACCATACTGGCACTTATCGGGGAATAGTCATTAAGCATTATATATACGCAAGATTTAACTGCCCAAATTCGAAGAAATGGGCAGTTAATCCGTTTGATCTATTGTTCATGGTTCCGGGCGAGTCGCCCGGCAGCGATTGGAGATATGTCATGCCAGCCAATTGGGACCCTGTTCAGAATATAGCCGCTAATGGACGCGTGGAGTTTCCAACGGGTCCGTTGGCTCTTGGTGTCAACGAAACGGCGAAGTGGGTCGATGCTTGGATTGTCCAGTCGAAATCGGGTAGCGCCCAGACCTACTACGGATCGGCAACCAGCGGCGCTTTTGGGGCGGCGGGCAAGTGGATTGCGAACGTCCGACACTATAACCGGGGAACATTCCTGCCGGGACCAGCAGTGGGAATAGCCCTCGTTTATGTAAAAGACGGCAATAATAATGAGTACCTTTGGTGGTCTGAAGATCCAATTGAATTGAAGTAAGCCGAGGTATCGTGAATAGGAGGATGCAGTATGAAGGATGTAACAATTACTGTGGTGAAAGGGGAAGAAGGGGGCTATCGTGTAATAGTCAACGATGACACTGTCACCGCTGAAAATGCCGAGGGGTCGAAAGGCAATGACTCCTTCTTTGTAGTAGACAGCAGAGGCGACGTCGAAAAAAAGGTCGCGGAAATCTTGAAAAACCTCGAATAACTGCCTCGCGGCAATCGTTCTGCCTGTCCGAAGGCGGTGGAATGGCCTCTCGAAGGCTTCGGTCTAGCAACTATCCCTACAGCCACAAACGAGCCGCGGTTTCTGAGACGAGGTTTCCCTTGAATTGGTCGGAGGCGGAGTGACTGCCTCGTTCCCGGGCCCTGAAACGTTGAGCACTGCGACAGGTCCATCAGCGCGTCCGCCCGGTGATTGATCAAGTCGGTCGCTTCGGCGCACCACAGCTTCGAGTGGGCGAGCGCCGTCATGTGGCACCCCAAGCATCGTCGATTGCCCTACACTCGACGCTACCCGCGCATACCTGATTGCCTGTCCGCATTCTTGGGCCGGCGGTTGGTGGCCTGCGCAGGGCCCCTTTCTTGGCACCACTTCAGTTGGACAGCCGCGGGGCTTGAGTTCACAACGTTGGCAGTCTCGTTTGCTGGCCCGATATCTCCGGTTTCCGCAGCTGACAATGTCGGAGCGCAGGACCCGTGAGGTTGCGACGATATTGCATGAGTGGCCTGCCAGCGGGACAGCTGACTGGATCGAAGATGAAGTCAGCGCCGCTGAAGGCCCCGTCATCGTCGTTCGCAACGCGATCTCTATGGTTGCGTAACCCCGGCGAAGGCCACCAGGTCCGCCACCGTGAAATTTCCAGCCGTGGACGAAGGAAGAATAGGCGTAAATCCGCCGGTGACGTTCAGATAGGATGACGCATCCCGCTTCAACATTCTGACAAACGTCTCCGCCACGATCCTGCCGCCGACCGGACCCAACTGATTTCCGCCGTGGAGGACCGCAGCCTCGCGAAGGACGTAATACCACAGAGGCGTCTTGTTCAGCAGTAAACCGCCGTTGGAATTCAGCACGGCCACTTCGGCCGCCGGCAACCCAGATGTCAATTGCGCTGCGGTCATAGGCGCAATGCCGAATGAGTTGGCCATGCCCTGGCCGCTCGGTAGACCAAGAGCCAGAGCCCGCCGGAGGTTTCGCGTTGCCAGGATCGCCATCATTCCTGAGAATCCTGGCAACGATTCCAATCCGTTAGCCATAAAGCTATCGATTTTCCGGGCCTTGTTGTGGACCGGTACTGGCACTCCGGTATCAAAGAACGCGTTGAAGTCAACGACCCAGTTTGAAAAGACTGGCAGCCGTGGATTGCGATTGAACTCAAACACCTGCCCGAGTGTGGCGTTCGGGAAGTTGAAATTCACCCAGTAAATATCACGGACCATACTGTGGCCGAACCGGTAAGCTGCTACGGCGAACTCGACGGGCATTCGGAACGAGCTACCGACGGGAGCAGAAACGCTCGCCATCGCGTTGTTCACGGCAGCCACTCCGCAGATTCTTTCCAGAAAGTCATGCACCACGGCCCATTGGTAGTGATGGGTCACGATTCGTTTGGCCTCTGCAAAGATATCGCCCGCGAATGCTACTGCCACGAGCAGATCAACGACGGCATTATGAAAACGTAGCATAGCGTGCTGGAACTGCACGATGATCAGATTTTCGTCGTTGCGCGGATCGCCGATCGCGGCGGTATTCGTACCCTGCATGCGGGGCACATCCCAGCTCGTCTGCTGGACCATGCCCGTTCCCATACCGTCATTACTGGGGCCGCCTGGGCCATGAGGAGCATTGGTGCCCCTATGCAGCTTAATTGCGGTCGCTGGACCAGATGTAGGAAAAACGTAAAGAAACGGATCTAAGCCAGGCCCGCGGCCGTAAACGGAATCGAGATCGAGCGTCGGGCTTCGCATGTTATTGATCGTATTCGCATCGGTATTGGCGTCGAGAGTCGACGAAACGTCGAACGTGATGTCATGGTCCACAAACTGACCGAAATAAGTAAAGCCTGCTGGTATCGACGACACGCCCGCGTCAGCCGGATTGTGAGACGCAGGATTGGGATCACGGCCGGCGTCTCCCATCATGTCACCGAGTTGGCCGAGGAGTGCTTGCACCGCTACATTGAATGGCAACTTCGTTGCCGCTCGGGTGGCCGCTGACGACATGTATCCGAAACGATCCGCGCAGGCAGAACTCAGCCAGGGAAACGGGAACCAGTAGAGCGGAATTTTAACGCCGTGAAAACGTCGCACGCCCGGCTTTAATGCGGGGATGGACTCTTTGACGTCTTCCGGTAACTTTTCCACTGGAAGGTCCGTCGGCTTGATGCGGTTCGCGCTGGCCAACAGTTGCTCCAGCGAAACGGTCGGCCTCAGATTCATTTCGGTCACGCGCTTGCGCAGCTCCGACAGCACGATCGGCTTTGGGTTGACGAATCCTTTAGGAATTGATGTCTTCTTGAGAAATTCGCGGACTGGCACGGGAATTTCGGAAGTTGCGGCTGGGTTCGCTGTCTCAGTTTTTCGCTTCCCAGCCTTCGTCGCACCAAATTGCCTGGGTGTCTGTTTTGCCGGGGCTTTCTTTTGCGTGACCATGCTTGACCTCTTCGAAAATGGTTTCAAGAAGTAGCACCCCACCCC